>NZ_JBHWIJ010000154.1:0-19019 GCF_042732255.1 Kitasatospora sp. NPDC059803
GTCCATCGTAGCGCCCACGTGCGCGATTTCACCGTGCTGCCCAACACCATGCTGCAGTACCGGCGGCTGTCCTACACCGCTCGCGGTCTGCTCGCCGACCTCCTCTCCCGCCCGGACGGCTGGCGCGAGGACGGTCGGCACATGGCCGACACCAGCCCCCAGGGGCGCGGCGCCATCCGCAAGGCGCTCAAGGAACTGACCGAGGCGGGCTTCTACCGGGTCGAGAAGATCCGCATGCCCGACGGCACGATCATCACCGAGACCCACGTCTACGACACCCCACAGCTGATGCCGCCGGGTACCACCCGCCCGGCGCCCGGTGAAGCGACCACCGGCGGCGCTGACGCCCTGGTAAAGAACCCGGCGAAAGAACCCCCCCTCCCCTCCCCGCAGTCCCGAGAGCCCGTCACCACCCCGGGGACGGAAAGGCGGGAAAGGGACTCCGAAAAGGACGCGCCGGACGAACAACTCCGCGACGCGGTCTCCACCCTGTTCCGGGTCATCCGCCCCGAACCGCGCCTGCACCTGGGCGAGGCCGAAGCACGTGAACTCGCACCCCTGGTCGCCCAATGGCTCGAACGCGGCAGCACACCCGCCGACCTCACCCAGGCCCTGCTGCCGGGCCTGCCCACCCCGATGCACTCGGCAACCGCCGTACTCCGCTACCGCCTACAGCACAAGATGCCGCCCGACCAACCCGCCGAACGACCCACAGCAACCCGCTACACCGAGTGCACCAAATGCCACGACCCAGTCCCCCACCCCGGCATCTGCCGCACATGCGCAGGCCTCGGCACACGAACGCTCGCCGTCGGTGGGGGCGAGGCGGCCACCCGCCGCGGTGTGGCCTGCGCCAGGACGGCCCTGCGGGCCGCGACGACCGCCGGCATGAACCTGGGGAGACTGGCCACTGTCGGATAGCCCTTCCCCAGCAGCGAGTTCAGGCGCGCGGCCGCAGCCCAGCGCCGGCCCCAGAACACTTCAAATGAGCGACTCGCAGTTGTTCATACCGTGCCGACGCCACCTGTGAACGTCCACCGTGCGCCGGTACCGTCCTTGTAGCAGCGCGGGCCTGCGGGGCCGGTGTGGCCACGTTTGAGGAGGAGCACACACGATGATGCGGATCTTCACCAAGACGTTCACGGACCCCCACACCCAGCAGCGCTCCCTGGCCCACCACCGCTGGATCGCCCGCGCCAACCCCGACGTACGCATCCCCCGAGTCGTCCACATCCACCCCACCGCGATCGATTTCGAGCACCTCGACGGCCACCACGGCACCCCCGACGACCTGCTGGCCCTGGCCGACCTCCTCGGTCACCAGCACACCACCGCCCACACCCACGACCTGCACGCCGCCCGCCTGAACACACCCCACACCAGCACCGACCACGCCAGCCACGACCACACCAACAACGACGTCGCGACCGCCGACGTCACCATCGCCGACTTCGCCGACAGCCGCCGCGAGCGCCTCCACCGGCTGCTGGCCACCGGCACCGTGCCGGCCCCGCTCCTGACCCCCGACGCGATCGACGACTGGCTGGAGCAGGCCGCCACCATGCCCGCCGCCTTCTACAAGGACGCCAACCCGCGCAACTTCCTCATCACCGACACCACGGTCGCCGTCATCGACTTCGACTCCCTCACCCTCGCCCCCTTCGGCTACGACCTCGCCAAGATCATCGTCACCATCGCCATGACCGCCGGCCCCCTGCCCGAGGACACCATCCGGCGGACCGTAGCCGCCTACAACCGCCATCCTGAGCAACGCGGTCTTCCCGGTTGCTCCTGGCGGGAGTTCGCCGCATGGTGCGAGTTCCACCACATCCTCACCACGCCCCACCACGGCACCAACGGCTACCGGTACAGCTGGCACGCAATCAGGCCGGCCTGGACCACCGACATCCTCCGGAACTCCGACAAGGAGTCCGCACCGTGACGAACAGCAGCATGACGCTCCATTCGGTCTATCAACCGACAATGTGACACATCTGCGTGATGATCCGATTTCAGACGGTGATCGACGCGTTCTCGACAGTCCCACCGATCCGCTCATCGCGCACGGGCCCTTGCCGCCACGCTGTACCCGCCGCCACCCCTACGGGTGCGCGAGATCAGGAGGGGACATGGCGAGGGGCACCGCCCACCAGGTCGAACTGCTACGCGCAGAAGTCGGGACGGCCCTTCAGGCCGGCCTGGAGGAGATCCGCAACCACACCGACAGCCTGCGAGCCGAACTCACCGCGACACTGGCGGCCGGCCTGAGCGAACACCGCGACGAGTTCTTCGAGGCGATCGCCAGAGGGCAGCAGGAAACCAGCCGCGCCCACCAGGACAACCGCAGCCTCCACCGCCAGTTGGGCAACCTGCGCAACGAACTCAGCACTCGGCAGAGCAGCGGTCGTGCCTCCCTGGACGGCGGCCCCGCCGAGGCGCCCCTGGTCGCCATCGACTCCCCCGAGGCCGCGGGCCAGCCGACGGAAGCCGCTCACCCGCCCGGCGGTGATGCCAGCAGCAACTCCCCCGGTACCAACGAACTCCCCGGCGCCGAGCCCCCGGCATCCGAGCAGGCCGCAGAGCACGCCGCAGAGCCGGCCTCCCCCTCCGTGACCGGCGAGGCCGCGGAATCCGACAGCGAGGAGACAACCGTGTCCGAGACCACCCCTGCCGACGACGCGCCGACCGCCCCGCACGTCCTCACCAAGGACCAGCTCAGCCAGATCGCCGCCGAGGTCGCCGCCCAGGTGGCCGCCCAACTCGCAGACCTGTACCGTCCCTCCGGCCCCACGGAGCAGGACACGAAGGTCGATCTGGAGAACACGGAAGCAGTCGCGCCGAACCAAGCCGTCATCGACGACCTCCCGAGCGGCCGCGCCGACGACGTGTCCGGTCTCATCCCGGAGCCCTTCCTCTGGGAGAACCACGTCAACACCCTTCTCAAGGCCGCAGCCGTGAAGACCGTCGCGATCTCCTGCCACCCCGAGACCTGGGACTTCCTGGCCGCCCAGGCCGAGGGCGCCGACCACTTCTCGAAGCCGGTCAACGACGGCAACGAGGACACGATCCTGTCCGGCCCCAGCACCATCGCCCTCCTCAACGCGCTCCGGGAAACCGCCTACAGCGGAGTCGGCGGCGGCATCGGCACCAGCATCGGAACGTGGGCCCTCGCCGTCACCAGCTACGAGCGCATCGCCGCCGTCATCAACAGCACCCGGCCCGCCGACGAGCAGGCCGGCACCGACCGCCTGCACCAGCCGCACATCGTCCTCGACGACCGCAGCACCAACAACTCGCCCGCCACCAACTGACCCACCGACACAGACATCAAGTCACGGGCTCACCGGGATCAACAACTGCACGAACGACGGAACGTCCCCAACCGCCTGCCCGCCGCCTGGCACCGGCCGCACCGATAGCCTGCACCAATGAAGCGGATTCAGCGGGCTGCCGGCGCGGTTGTCGGCTCGGCTGTGGGTGACGCGCTTGGAGCCCCTTTTGAGTTCGGTCCCCAAGGAGCGTTCTCTGCGCGGTTCCCCGTCCCCGGTGCCGGTGCCGAGATGTGCGGAGGTGGCGGCTGGGATCCGGGCGAGGCCACGGACGACACGCAGATGGCCGTGCTGGTGGCGGAGTCACTGGTGCAGCGGGGCGGGCTGGACCTGTCGGACATCTTCGGCCGCTTCCAGCGGTGGGCGGCATCCGAACCCAAGGACATCGGCTTGCAGACCGAGGACGTCCTCACCAACGGCATGCCCTGGGATCTGGCCGCCGCGATCCACTTCCAGGTCAACCTGCGGGCAGCAGGTAATGGCTCGTTGATGCGGGCATCGACATCCGCGGTCCACTTCGCACGTGCGGGACAGGCCGCCACCATGGATGCCGCTCGGCGCATCGCCGCCCTCACCCACGGCGACCGCGCCGCCTGGGAAGGCACCGCGATCTTCCACGAACTCATACGCGTCACGCTGGAGGACAACGACGCCCTCCGCGCGCTCCCTGACGTTCTGGCGCTCATCCATCCCGATCACCGCCCGCGATACGCGACGGTCCTCGATCCCGGCTGGCACCCGGACCAGGCAACCGAGTTCAACGGCGCCGTCTGGCCCTGCCTGGGGTCGGCGGTCTGGGCTCTGCGCACCACGACGAGCTTCGAGGGCGCGCTGCGCGCGGCCGTCGACCTGGGCGGCGACACGGACACCGTCGCCGCGGTCACCGGCGGGCTTGCGGGTGCCCGTTACGGACTGGACGCGATCCCCTCCCGATGGACCGAGCCGCTGCACATCCCGCTACCGGGTTCCGGCGGACGGGTCCTGCAACTGCCCGATCTCCTTGACCTGGTGGACGGCCTCGGGGGCTGACCTCGCCCGAGAACTCGCGGCGCGCCACCGACCGGTATGACGACAGGACCGCGACCGGTCCAGCGAAAGCTCGCTGCGCGCCCGGGCGCGCGAGGCGTTGTCACAGGGGCTTGGCAGGATGCTCCCATGCTCGCCATCCGTCCTGACCAACACCGTGACGACCGGTCCGGTCCTCCCGATCTCCGGGGTGACTTCGAGGTGCACCTGACCGTGGCGCCCGGCGCCGCCGAGGCGCTGGCCGGGTGGGCCGACGGTCATGGCCTGAAGTTCACCCACATCCTGCTGGCACGCGGTGCGGCGCCCTCGCAGCCGATGCTCACCCTGCGCGCCAACGGCTCGTTGGACGAGGTCGCTGCGGCGACGTCCCGCACCACGGGCCGGCTGGTTCGGGCCGGCTTCACTGTCCTGCGGACGAAGATCGAGGCCACGCCATGGGCGGAGGGCGTTCCGGTCTCGGACGAGGATGCCGTGCCGCACGGGGAGCGCCGGTACTTCGAACACCACGTCAAGCTGCTGCTTCCGGACCCGCTTCCCACGGCCGACCTCGCCGAGCTGGCCGTCCGCCACGGCGCGCACCTGTCGCACAACCCCCGCCGAATACGCGACGACGGCCGGCGCGAGTGGTTCGTGACCCAGCGGTGCCGCCTGGTCGGCCTGAGCACCGCGGGCCACCGCCTGGACGCGCTGCTCCGAGGCCTTGCCGCCGACGGTCGCGAGGTGGTGTCGGTGGAACGCGAGTTCGTCGCCGTGGACAGCGACGAGGCCCTGGACGACGGATGGATCAGCGAGCACGAGCACGAGCAGAACCACGAACGCGAACAGAAGCACGAGCAAGAGCAAGAGCAAGAGGGAGAGGGAGACCCGCGATGACCGAGGACCAGCCCCAGTCGCCAGTGGCGTGGGAGGAACTGCAATACGGGCCGTGGCAGGGCGTCCTGCTTCCCCGGCAGCCACCGCCGGAGGACGTCCGCGAGGATCGGGGCCTGCCCAGGAGCGTCCGGCCGATCGACGACGAGGCGGTGAGCCAGCAGCCGGTCTTCGACCCCGCCCTCGCCGGGTACGCCCGGGCCCTGCGGCCCAGTGAACCCGCCTTCACCGACCCGCAGCTCGCCCAACGGTGGCTCGCCGCGCGGCGCGAGGCGCTGAACACCGTGCTGTCCGCCGTCGCCGGCTCGCAGTGGTCCGAGCACCTGGTCCTGCGCGGGAGCGTCCTGCTGCGGGCCTGGTACGGCGAGCAGGCGCGGGAGCCGGGGGACTTGGACTTCGTGGTCCGCCCGACGGATTGGCAGCTGGAGGACGAGCGCACGGACCGCATGTTCGAGGAGCTTGCCGCCGACGCCGAACGGCGCTCGGGTACGGTGCGGCTGCACGCGGACCAGGCGGTCAGCGACGAGATCTGGACGTACAGCCGGATTCCCGGGCGCCGGCTCGTCCTGCCGTGGTCGGCACCCGGCGTCCCGGGCGGGACCGTCCAGTTGGACTTCGTCTTCACCGAACACCTGCCCGTCCCCCCGGAGTCCTACCAGCTCCCCGGCGTCACGGGCCGGTTGTTCGCCGCCACGCCACAGCTCTCCCTCGCGTGGAAGATCCTCTGGCTGGCCTCGGACGACCACCCCCAGGGCAAGGACCTCTACGACGCGATCCTGCTCTCGCGCACCGACGGGGTGCCCTACGACCTGCTGCGGCAGGTCTTCACCCAGTCCGACGAGACCTGGTCGCGCTGCCCGCTCCTCCCGGAGCAGATCTCCGGGCTCTACGTCGACTGGGACGAATTCGCCAAGGACTACCCGCAGTTCACCGGACCCGTGGAGGAGTACCCGGCGCAGCTGCTCGCCGGGCTCCACGCGACCTTCGCCGACCACGGCGAGTACGCACTGCGCGCCCAGTGGCTGGCCCCGCTGATCGAGGAACTTCGGGAGGTGCTCGCGCGCGAGGGCATGGACGAGGTCCAACTACGGATGTCCCGGCAGTACACGGCCGCGGACAACTCCCTGGTGATCACCCGCGAACTGCTGCGCGGCGACCTCGGCGGCACCCTCGAAGACGCCCGCCGCACGGTCGCCGCCCACCTCGGCGACGAACCCGACCGGAAGACCCGCAAGCTGGCGGAGGCCGCCACCCGCTACGCCGCCGAGCTCGCCGACGAGCCCCCGGCGGACGGCACCCACACCTGATACCGACCCGGGCGGGTACCCGACACGGGAAGAGGTTCCCGACCACCGAGAAAGCCCAAGGCTCGCCGACCGACCGACCGTGGCCCGGTCGGTCGGTCAGTCAGTCGGCGAGCCGGGAAGGGGAGGTTCAGCGGGCCAGCAGCTCCCGGATCGCCTCCGCGATCTCATTGGGAGCCTCCTCGGCCATGAAGTGCCCCGCCCGGGTCAGCCGGTGGTCGAGGTCCGGCGCCCACGCCTTCCACACCGCGGCCGCGTCGTAGCCCAGCTGCGCGCCCCAGTCCTGCTGGACGACCGTCACGGGCATGGCCAGCTGCGACCCCGCGTCCAGGTCCGCTCGGTCGTGCGTGACGTCGATGCCCGCCGAGGCCCGGTAGTCCGCGACGATCGACGTCACCGCCGCCGCGCTCGCCCGCAGGTATTCGGCACGGACATCCTCGGGAACGGCGGTCGCGTCGTTGGCCCAGGAGTCGAGGAACGAGCCGAAGAACGCGTCCGCGCTGTTGGCGATCATCGTCTCCGGCAGGCCCGGCGGCTGCGCCATCAGGAAGAGGTGGTAGCCGACCGCCGCCGGAGCGCCGTGCAGGACGTTCCACATGTCGAGGGTCGGCACGACGTCGAGGATGCCCAGGTGCGTCACGGTCTCAGGGTGGTCCAGCCCCGCCCGGAAGGCGACCAGGGCGCCCCGGTCGTGGCCGACGAGGGCGAAGCGCTCGTGGCCGAGGGCGGCTGCCAAGGTCACGACGTCGGCAGCCATGGTGCGCTTGGCGTACACCTCGGGGTCGGTGGCCGCCGGCTTGTCGCTGGCGCCGTAGCCCCGCAGGTCGGGGCAGATCACCGTGTGTTCGTCGGCGAGCCGCTGGGCAACGTGGTGCCACATCAGGTGGGTCTGGGGGAAACCGTGCAACAGCACGACCGGGCTCCCGCTGCCGCCGACGGCGGCAGCCAGCTCCACCCCGTCCGCACCGGGCAGGCGGACGGGGTCGAAGCCGGGAATGGTGAGCGTCATGAAGGGCCATCCTTGTCGGTCGGGGGCTGACCGGGCCAGCCTGGGCGACGGCGATCAGCAACGGATCAGTACCGGCCGCCAGCACAGACCGGTCACTACGGGCCGATCAGCAACCGATCAGTACGGTCAAGCGCAGCCGACCCCCGGCACGGAGGATGGGGGCATGCGAATCGACGTGCTCGGTGCCGTGCGAGCCCTCCGCGACGACGGCAGCCCGATCGACCTGGGCGGCCCCCGCCATCGTGAGGTGCTCGCCCGGCTCGTCGCCGCCGAGGGGCGGATGGTCACCACCGACACCCTCGTCGACGACCTGTGGACCGATCCACCGGCCCGCGCCGTGGGCGCTCTGCGTACGTTCGTCGCCGCGCTGCGCCGCGCCCTCGAACCCGACCGGCCGCCCCGCGATGCGCCGCGCGTCATCGTCACCGAAGGGCCCGGCTACGCGCTGCGCCTGCCGCGTGAGGACGTGGACGCCCACCGCTTCCAGGACACCCTGGCCCGCGCCCGCCGCCGCCCTAACACAGTGACCGGACCCGACACGGTGCCCAACCCCGACACGGTGACCGACCTCGCCAGGGCGGCCGACCTCAGCGCGGCACTCAAGGACTGGCGCGGCCCCGCATACGCCGACGTGACCGGCGCCGCATGGGCGCAACGCGAGCGGACCCGGCTGGAGGAACTGCGGCTGGAGGCGGTGGAACTGCGCGCCCGCCTCCTCCTCGACTCCGGTGACTCCGGTGACTCCTATGACTCCGGTGACTCCGGTGACTCCGGTGACTCCGGTGACTCCGGTGAAGGGGCCGGTCTCGTCGCCGAACTGGGCGCCCACGTCGCCGAACACCCGTGGCGCGAGCCGGCCTGGGGGCTGCTGGCCCGCGCGCTGTACCGCGCGGGCCGCCAGGCCGACGCGCTGGCCACCCTCCGCCGCGCCCGCGCGATGCTCGTCGATCAACTCGGACTCGACCCTGGCGCCGAACTCCGGCGTCTGGAGACGGACATCCTCAACGGGGCCGCGACCCTCGAAGGCGCCCGTACCGGGTGGCGCGGCCCGGGCGTCCGGCTCGGCCCGCGCACCACCGTGGATCTGGCCCGCACCCTCGCACTGGCGGGTGGCGACGCCCTCGTCCACTCGCGACGCGACCGCCTCGCCGCCATTCAGGCGGCGGAACGCACGGGAGACCTCTCCCTGACCGCCCGGATCATCGGCGCCTACGACGTGCCCGCCATCTGGAGCCGGGCCGACGACCCCGAGCAGTCCCGCGCGGTCGTCGCGGCTGCCGAGCGCACGCTCACCGCGCTCGGCACCGGCAGCACCGGCAGCACCGGCAACCCCGACGGCCCCGCCGACCTGTCGGCCCGCCTCCTGGCCACGGTCGCCGTCGAGAGCCGCAGCGCCGACCTGTCCGCGGCCGAGCTGGGGCGCGCGCGGCAGGCGGCACAACAGGCGGAGGCGCTGGCACGGGGCCTGGCCGATCCCGCCCTGCTGGTCTTCGCCCTCAACGGGGTGTTCCTGCAGTCCTTCACCCGCCCCGGGCTCGCGGCGGTACGCGACGGGATCGGCGCCGAGATCCTCGATCTGGCCGCCCGGCACGAGCTGCCGAACTTCGCCGTACTCGGCCGACTCGTCCGCCTCCAGTCCGCCTCGGCCCTCGGCGACCTCGACGCCGCGGCCTCGCACGCCGAGGCCGCCGAGCGGCTCGCCGCCACCACCGAGGCGCCCCTCGTCCCCGTCCTCACCGGGTGGTTCCGGGCCCGGGCCACGGCCTCCCGCAGCACCGAACCGGGCGGGCCGACCGCCGCCACGGCCGCAGCGCACTACCGGGCCGCCGAGAACGCCCTCCAGCGGGCCGGAATGCCGGGGCTGCACCGCGGCCTGTTCGCGCTCGCGCTCCTCGGGCTGCGCCTGCTGCACGACCGGCCCGCGCCCACCGACCCGCACCTCGACTGGGGCCCGTACCGGCCTTGGGCGCGCCCCCTCGTGCTGCTGGCCCAGGAGCGGGTCGAGGAGGCCCGTACCGCGCTCGCCGCGGTGCCCGAACCGGCGCGTGACCACATGCAGGAGGCCATGTGGTGCCTGACCGCCCGCGCCGCCGTACGCCTCGGCGAGCCCGGAATCGCCGCACGCGCCGGGGCTTCCCTGCGCGGTGCCCGTGCGGAACATGCCGGCGCCGCCAGTGGAATGCTGACGCTGGGCCCGGTAGCGCGGTACCTGGTGGAGGCGGAGGCATGCGCCGGAGCGGGGTAGGCGGTGCCGCCCGGGTACCCGGCGCCCCCGGCCGGCACCTCACCGTCTACCGGGCCGAACCCTCCCCCTCCCCTGGCCGGCCTACCCCGCGGTCCTGATCACGCACAGGCGGCGGGTGGCACGGGTGAGGGCGACGTACAGGTCGCGTTCGCCGGCCGGGCGGGCGGCGGTGATCTGGTCGGGGTCGACGACGAGGACGGCGTCGAACTCCAGGCCGCGCGCCTCGGAGGCGGGGACGAGGCGGACGTGTCCGGGCAGGCCGGCGGCCTCCAGCTCCGGCAGGCGGGCGTCTGCGCAGACCACGGCGAGGAGGTCGCCGGGGTGGGCGGCCGTCTGGGCGCGCAGTTCGGCCAGGACGGCGGCGGCGAGGCCGTGGGCCGGGGTGGTGAGGGTGCGCGGGGGTTCGCCGTGGCGGATGGCGCGGGCGCGGGCCTGGCCGGGGGCGATGCGGGCGAGCAGGTCGGTGGTGGCGGCGAGGATCTCCTGCGTGGTGCGGTAGCTGACGGTCAGGGTGTGCAGGTCGAAGCGGCTCCCGGTGTGCGGGTGGAGGGCCTCGTGCCAGTCGCGGGCCTGGGCGGCGGGGCCGGCCTGGGCGAAGTCGCCGACGACGGTCATCGAGCGGGTGGGGCAGCGGCGCAGCACGGCGCGCCACTGCATCGCGGTGAGTTCCTGGGCCTCGTCGACGACGACGTGGCCCCAACTGCGCTGCGGGGGGCCGTCGAGCAGGGCGGCGGCCTCGTCCAGCAGCGGAAGGTCGGCGTCGGTCCACGGGGCGTCGGGGGCGCGCAGCAGGCGGGCGCGCTGGTCGTCGGAGAGGTGGGGCAGGTGGGCGGCGAGGGCGGCGGGGTCGGTGAGCAGGGCGCGGACGGCGTCGTGCGGGGTGAGGGTAGGCCAGTGGGTGTCGAGGACGCGGTCGAGGTGCGGGTCGTCCAGCAGGGCCGCGCGAACGGCCTCGGCGTCGAAGGTGCCGTCGGTTCCCGCGGTGCCGCCAGCACCCGCGGCATCGTCGCTACCCACGGCCTCGTGGGCACGTGAGCCGTCGAGACCGAGCCGGCGCAGGTCGGCGGCGGCGACGCGGTCGAGGTTGAGGCCGGTGAGCTGGGCGACCTCGGCGTCGAGCTGGTCGAGGGTGTCGGCGGTGTCGCGTTCGAGGGCGCGGGTGAGGGCGTCGGCCAGCAGGTCCTTGAACAGGCTCCGGGCGCGGTTGTGGGCGAGGCCGTCGGCGGTGGCGGCGCGGGCGGCGGCGGCGAGGTCGGACTGCGGCAGGTGCACCTCCTCCTGGCCGACCCGTATGGCCAGGCCGTCCGCCGCCGGGGCCTGGTGGGCGCGGACCACGGCGGCCAGGGCGTCGGCGAGGGCGGGGTCACCCTTGAGGCGGGCGGTCTGCGGCTCCTCGGGCGCCGCCGGGCCGGGGGTGGCGGGGGCGAGGTCGGCGCAGGTCGCCAGGGCGACGTCGTTCTCGCCGAGCGAGGGCAGCACCTGACAGATGTAGTCCAGGAAGCGGGCGTTGGGGCCCAGCACGAGGACGCCGCGTTCGGCGGCGCGCGGGAAGGCGTACAGCACGTACGCGGCGCGGTGCAGGGCCACCACCGTCTTTCCGGTGCCGGGGCCGCCCTGCACCACCGTCACCCCCCGGTGGCGGGAGCGGACGATCGCGTCCTGCTCGGCCTGGAGGGTGGCGACCGCGGCGCCCATGCGTCCGGTGCGCCGGGCCGACAGGGCCTCCAGCAGCGGGCCGTCGCCGATCACGTCCTCGCGGGTGGGGTCGGAGCCGTCCAGCAGTTCGTCGCTGACGGCGGCGACGGTGCGGCCGTCCAGACGCAGGTGGCGCCGGCGCCGCAGGCCCATCGGGTGGACGGGCGTGGCCTCGTAGAAGGGCCTGGCGGCCTCGGCCCGCCAGTCCACCAGCAGCGGCAGTTCGTCCGCCTCGGTGTGCAGGCCCAGGCGCCCGATCCGCAGCGCGGTGCCGTCGGCGGTGTCGAGGCGGCCGAACACCAGCCCGTGGCCGGCGCCTTCCAGGCGGCGCACCTCCCCGGCCCACCGCGCGGCCGCCACGTCCCGCTCGTACACGGCCCCGGCGCCGTCGGCGGGCGCGGCGAGGGTACAGGCCAGTTCGGCGCGCGCCTGCTCCAGGCGCCGGTCGTACTCGGCGCACACGGCCCCCACCTGCACGTTTTCCGCCTGCACCTGGCACTCGGCACGGTCATCGCTGTACGGCACGACGGGCCTCCTCTCGGGTTCGGGCCGTCACTATGCGGGGGCGGGCGGGGGAAAGTAAAAGTTGACGAACGCGCCGCCGTTGCGCCCTCGGCGCCTCACTTCCCCAACTCTCAACCCACACACCACATCTGACGTAACGTCAAACAGTCACGCACGGGTGGCCGCTGAGCACGTCGGGGCCGCAGGGTGAGCGGCCGGCGACGGCGTACGACGGAACCGGCACGCCATAGGCCGCCCCTATAGCGCCTAGCGACGCGCGAGCAGTGGGCGCGCCTGGACGCGGGGCCGGGCCAGGACACCACCGCTCCCCCGCTGGGGCGCGACGGCCAACCCGACGACATCGCCGACGCGGTGCTGTTCCTCCTGTCCGGCCGGGCGAGTTGGCCGGCTGGTTGGCTGGCTGACGGGGAGCAATCTCGTCGTGGACGGCGGCGAATTCCCCAGGGGCTGACGGCAACGCACCGCGGCCCCGGCTGGTGGCCTGGTTCGACCGGCCCGGCTACCTTGATCACATCGGCGGCCGGCAGCAGGGCATCCGATGCCGACCAGGTCGGCAGACCCGGAAGAATCCAGATCCGAGACACCGAGGAACCAGAGATGCGCACCCTGATCAGCACCGCCTTCATCTCGCTCGACGGCGTTGTGGAAGGCCCGGGCGGGGAGCCCGGCTACCGGAACTCCGGCTGGACCTTCAAGGACATCGAGTTCCTTCCCGAGGCCTTCGAGATCAAGGGGCGGGAGCAGCAGGAGGCCACCGCGATGCTGCTGGGCCGGGTCAGCTACGAGGCCTTCAGCTCGGTGTGGCCCGACATGGCGGACTTCGCCGACTACAAGGTGATGCCGAAGTACGTCGTCTCCACCACCCTCACCGAGGACGACCTGGTGTCGAACTGGGGCGAGACCACGATCCTGCGCTCACTCGACGAGGTTGCCGCGCTGAAGCGGACCGAGGGCGGCCCGATCATCGTGCACGGCAGTGCGACCCTGAACCAGGCCCTCTCCGACGCCGGTCTGGTCGACCGCTACCACCTGCTCGTCTTCCCGCTCCTGCTCGGCGCGGGCAAGCGCCTGTTCAGCACCACCGACAAGGACACCCAGAAGCTGACGCTCGTCGAGCACGAGGTCTACCCCAACGGTCTGCAGAAGCAGGTCTTCGACGTCGTCCGCTGACGTTCCCCGCAGACCCGGAAAGCCCCCGCGCCGACCACTGCGCGGCGCCGGCCCCGCCGCAGGGGCCACGTCCCGCCGTTGCGAGCCGCCGGCGCGGGGGCTACAGGTCCGCGAGCCAGGGATGCCCGGGGTGGACGCAGGCGAGCAGCTCGGCCAGGGTCTCGCGCTGCGCCGGGGTCATCAGCGGGACGGTCGTGTCGAAGTCCGCCTGGTCCTTCCGGCGGAGGTGCTTGGCCTTGAACAGCAGGACCAGCTCGGGCGCCAGGTACGGGATGCCATCTGCCGTGTGGCGGATGATCTCGCTGTAGGGAAAGCGGATCCTCTCATCGCGCCGGCAGATCCAGACGTCCCGGTCGTGCGGCTCGCGGAACACATCGAGCAGGTAGTCACCGGTGGCCGGATCGCGCAGCCAGGTCTGATGGGTGGCGGCCAGCACCCCCGGTGCGGCGTCCTCCCAGATCCGGCCGCTGCCCACCGCGTCGAAGACGTACCCGGGGAAGCGGCTGCGGACCTCGGGAAAGCTCGCGGCCGGAATCGCGATCTCGATGTCCCCGTGCGCACGCACCTGCCCGCCCCGGAAGAGGTCCAGCGCCCACCCCGCGGCCACACACCACGGCGTGCCGACCCCCGCCAACCGCCGCGCGACCTCCTCCGGCGTCCAGCACGACGACCACCTGTCGTCGAGGGCCGCGACCTCGTCGGCCGACAGCTCGATCCCACCGCCGGGCAGTTGCTCACTCAC
This sequence comes from Kitasatospora sp. NPDC059803, assembly GCF_042732255.1. Taxonomy (NCBI): domain Bacteria; kingdom Bacillati; phylum Actinomycetota; class Actinomycetes; order Kitasatosporales; family Streptomycetaceae; genus Kitasatospora; species Kitasatospora sp. NPDC059803. The sequence goes on from NZ_JBHWIJ010000154.1 coordinate 13,916, forward strand.
GCCAGGAATCTACCAACAGCCCTGCAGCGCCGTGGCCGAGATCGGTTCGCCCGGGCGACGACTCAGGGGACGGCCTCCACGGACTCGCCCGGCGGGTGGTGCAACCGGTGCAGGCCCGCGTAGACGGAGCTGCGGAGGAGGAGCTCGGTGTGGGTGCCGTGGGCGACGATCCGGCCCTGGTCGAGCAGGACGATCTGGTCGGCGTCGCGAACGGTCAGCAGGTTGTGCGAAATGATGATCGTCGTGCGATCGGCCATGAGCAGGCGCAGCGGGCCCATGATCCGTTGGCTCGACTCCGCGTCCAGGGCCGTGGTGGGCTCGTCGAGGATGAGGACGGGGGCGTCCCGGACCATCGCGCGGGCGATCGCGAGGCGCTGGCGCTGGCCGCCGGAGAGCAGGCGACCGCGCTGGCCGACCAGGGTGTCGTAGCCGTCCGGGAGCCGGGTGATGAACTCGTGGGCGTCCGCCGCCCGGGCCGCCGCCAGGATCTCGGCCTCACTCGCCTCGGGGCGCCCGTAGGCGATGTTCTCCCGGACGGTGCCGTGGAAGACCAGGGTCTCCTGGAGCACCACCGCGACGTTCTCGCGCAGGTCGGTGAGGGCGAGGTCGCGCAGGTCGAGGCCGTCGAGCCGTACCGCGCCGTCGTCCGGGTCGTAGAAGCGCAGCAGCAACTTGGCGACGGTGGACTTGCCCGCGCCGCTGGCGCCGACCAGGGCCAGCGTCGCCCCCGGTGCCACCTCGAAGGACACCCCCGACAGCGCGGGCGCCTCCACCTCCGGGTAACGGAAGGTGACGTCGTCGAACTCGATGCCGCCCCGGGCGCGACCGAGCGACCGGGGGGTGACGGGATCGGTCACCTGTGGACGCTGGTCGAGCAGTTCGATGATCCGCTCGGCGGCGGCGGAGGCCGCGTAGAAGGTGTTGCCGAGTCCGGACATGCTCTGGATCGGGCCGTAGAGCCTGCTCAGCAGGGTGAGGAAGACGATGAGGCCACCGAAGGTGAGCCGGCCGTGCACGAGTTCCCAGGCCCCGAGGCCCATGACCACCAGGCCGCCGAGCAGTTCGACGAAGTCGACCGCCGGCCCGTAGAGCGCTCCGATCCTGGTCGAGGCCATCGCCGCGTGGTACCGGCCGATGCTCTCGCGCTGGAATCGGGCGTGCTCCCAGCCCTGGCGGTTGTACGCCTGGACGAGCGCGATGTTGCCGAGCGTCTCCTCGGCGACCGCGCTGATCGAGCCGCTGCGCTGGCGGCGTTCGCGCGAGGCCGCCCGGATCAACTTGGCGAAGCGGCGGGCGGTGAGGAAGAACAGCGGCGCGGCGACCAACGCGACCAGGGTCAGCTCCCAGCGCAGCACCAGCAGCAGGCCGACGTAGATGCCGAGCCGCGCCACCTGGCCGAGCGCGTTGACGATGCCGGAGAGCAGGAAGGTCTCGACCGCGTCCACGTCGCCGGTCACCCGGGACAGCACGTCGCCGAGCCGCCGGCGCTCGAAGAAGCCCAGTGACAGGCCCTGGATGTGCCGGAACACGTCCGACCGCAGGATGAGCAGGAAGCGTTCGCTGACCCAGGTGGAGATCACCCGGCGGGCGAAGCCCAGTACTCCGGAGAGCAGGGTCAGCCCCACATAGGCGAGGGCGATCGGCAGGAACAGGTCCAGCCGGTGCGGAATGAGCATGTCGTCGATGACGATCTTGAACAGCCAGATCTCCATCGCCTCGATCGCCGGGCCCACCGCGACCAGGGCCAGCAGCACCACCAGCCATCGGCGGCCGCCCTTGGTGTAGGGCCAGAACCGCCGGAAGATCGCCTGGAGCGGGACCGGCGGTGCCGCGGCGACCACATCGGAGGTCTCGGCGACCGTGAGCAAGCGTCGCAGAGCCGACCGAAGCCTGTGTTTCCTCGTCATCTCACGGTCTTCTCGCTCGTCCCCGAGCCCAGATCACTCCCGGATTGAGAGGAACTCCCGATCAAAGAGGCCCTGCTCCGGGAATGGAAGATCTCCACACGCACGGCCGGCGCGGGCCCGCACGGGGTCACTCCCGGCCGACACGGCAAAGCCGGGCACACGTGCCCGGCCCGCTCTCACAGGGAAGCGATCCTTACCACCGGCCTCCGCCGTAGCCTCCGTAGCCGCCGCGGTCGCCTCCGTAGCCGCCGTAGCCGCCACGGTCGCCACCGAAGTCGCCGCCGAAGTCGTCATAGCCGCCGTAGCCGCCGTAGCCGCCACGGTCGCCACCGAAGTCGCCGCCGTAGTCGCCACCGCGACCACCGCCGCCCCAGTCGTCACGGAACCGCCCGAAGGACTGGAACTGTCCGAGGAATGACATGATCAACCTTCTTTCGAAGTCCCCCTCGGTCCATCGTCATCCTCACCTCCGCAATGCACAAGCATCGATTGTGCAAAATGTGAAAATTTGATGACTTTTCCGGATTGTCCAACTCGACGGGCGCCCGCTTCGATTTCCCGGTCAAGAATCCCCCAAGAAACCGTGTGTGACGAGCCGCCACCAGTCTGCGGATTTCAGAGTGACCCATTGCTCCCGAGCAATCATTCACCTCAGGTAGTAGCCATTCAGCTACGGCCGATCATCCAGTCGTGGCGGCAGCGGGTCGCTGACGGTACGGCTCGGGGATCTGCCCGTCGACCGGCACGGCATGGCGGGCGCGACGCTGCGAGGTATGGCTCGTGGGCGAGAACGGCCGGATAGGGCCCCCGAGGCTCGGCGGGCGTCACGGGGTGCGTCGCAGCGGGTCGGCACCAGAGGCGCCGGGCAACGCCTGTCGCAACGCCAGCACGCTCAGGCTGAACATCAGGACGCCCAGGGGGACGTGGAACGCCGGCTTGTGCGCGACGCCGAGGACCACCTGCACCGAGGCGAGTGCGAGGAAGCACGCCGCGTACAGGATGGGGCGGGGAGACCCGCCGCCCGGCCGCCATGCCAGGATCGCGGCGAGCACGTACAACATCGACGCGCCGTACATCACGCGCGCTCCGACGCTGTGCAGCACCTCGCCGTGGGCCGAGGACAACAGCAGTCCGGCGGTGACCGCCTGGAAGAGGATCGCCAAGGTCTGCACGGCGATCGCGACGCGCAGGAACGTGATTCCGCCCGGTGCTGTCGTCGTCTGTACGGCCATGATGTGGTCCCGTCTCTTCTGCCTCGCGGCGGCGGATCGGTAGGGTCTCGGCAGTCCGACGACGCAGGCCCGTGAAATGTGAGGTGCGGTGCCGACCTCACAGTCCGGCGCCGGGTTTCGTCGAAGGGGCGAGAGCAGAAGCGGACGACGAAGAACCAGGGAGCGACCATGAGCACCCCATCCGAGTCAGCGCACGACCGGTCCGAGCCGGACCTGAGCACGATCGTCGGCGAGCGGCGCCAGCTCATCAATCTCGCCTACCGGCTCCTCGGTTCGCTGTCCGAGGCCGAGGACGCCGTACAGGAGACCTACACCCGCTGGTACGCGATGTCGCGGGAGCAGCAGGCGGCCGTCGCGTCACCCGGCGCATGGCTGACGACGGTGGCCAGTCGCGTCTGCCTGGACGTGCTCGGCTCGGCGCGGGTCCGGCGCGAACGCTACGTCGGTACCTGGATACCCGAACCGCTGCCCGACCGTTCGGAGTGGATCGGCGGGCTGGCGGGCACCGGCAGGTCCGAGCCGGCCGACCCCGCCGATCGGATCACCTTGGACGAGTCGGTGAGCATGGCCTTCCTCGTCGTACTGGAGTCGATGACGCCGGCCGAACGCGTCGCGTTCGTCCTGCACGACGTCTTCCGCTACCCCTTCGCCGAGGTCGCCGAGATCGTCGACCGGACGCCCGCGGCGTGCCGGCAGCTGGCGTCCTCGGGCCGTCGCCGCATCCGCGCCGCACGGCCTCCGGCAGCTCCACCGGCTCCGGCGGCCGCGCAGGCTTCACCGGCCGCCCAGGCCGTTCTGGTACGGCACTTCAAGGACGCCTGGGAGTCCAAGGACATCGAGGCCCTCATCACCCTCCTCGACCCCGACGCCACGATGACCGCCGACGGCGGCGGCCTGGTCGGCGCTGTCCTGCGCCCGCTCGAAGGCAGCAGGAACATCGCCCAGTACCTGATCCACATCGCCGGCAAAGCCCCCGGCCTGACACTCCTGGAACGGACGGTCAACGGCCGCCCCGGCCTGGTCGCCCAGCACACCGGCGTCACCGTGACCGTCGCCGCGTTCGAGACCAGCGGCGATCACGTCACCCGCATCTGGGCCGTCCGCAACCCGGAAAAGCTCCGCGCATGGACCGGGAGCGAACAGACCTGACCCGACACACCGCGGCAGGGCACCTCAGTCGACGCAGCGTCAAATCACCTTCCCCACGCGAACTTTCGGGCGGCCGGAACCGCTCTCCGTCACCACCCGGGTCCGCGACGAGGCCTCCTCCGGGAGCACCGGGGTGGGCTATGGTCGGTCCCATGCTGACGGAGTGGGCCTGGATAGCAGCCAAGCTGTTGACATCCTCCCTGCCCTAAAAGACGGGGATTCCTAGCTCACTTCGCCTGGCCGTCAGCGACGGGCAGGGCTTACAAGATCAGCACTAGCCGGGTCGAGACCAGCCCGGACGAGCATCACCCGAGCGGAGTTCTTGTCCCTGGGAGAGGAGACTCCGCACGCGGTGCACGTATACGTTCTCTCGGAAAGAGGAAGCCGGTGCTTGGCTCTCGCACCGCAGTGCGCGCAGTCCATGGTGGTGTGCGCAGGGTCGACCAGGTGCACGGACCTGCCGTGCTTGCGGCCCATCTCGATCAGGGCGCGCTTGGTCGCCCCGATCGCGGCGTCGGCGGCCTTCCTGGCCATGGTGGTCCTGGCGAGGAACTTCGGCCGGAAGTCCTCGACGGCTATCGCGTCGTGGTCGCGGACGACCTGCTTGGCCCACTTGCGGCCGGTGTCCTGCCGCTGCCGGGCCACCTTCCTGGAGACCTTCGCGGCCTGCCGCCGGGCCTCGCGGTAGCCCTTCGTCTGCGCCTTCCCCTTCGGGGCCCGGCGGCGCGCCATCTGCCGCTGGTACTTCGCCAGACGCTGGGCGGCCGTCCTGCCGTGCTCCGCGTGCGGGAGGTCATGCGCGTCGGACGTGGTGGT
>NZ_JBHWIJ010000155.1:0-263 GCF_042732255.1 Kitasatospora sp. NPDC059803
GCCGACGACGTGTTCCAGCGGCCGGCCCTCGGCCCGGGCGCGGACCATCACGGCCAGGTCGGCCGGTGTGGCGGCGGCGGAGAGCAGGATCCGCGCCTCGTCCTCGGCGAACACGCAACCGGCGGCGCGCAGCCGGGTGACGACCGAGGAACGGAGAGCTGCGGAGGCAAAAACCGACAAGAGGACCCCTTGGGGGAATCGGGAGGAGGACGAACGACTCCGTCAGGGCTCCCGCAAGGGCCGGCACCGCGCCGACGCGTCCG
>NZ_JBHWIJ010000155.1:273-6481 GCF_042732255.1 Kitasatospora sp. NPDC059803
CCGCAAGCCCATGCCGGAAGCCAGGGGGCCTGCTACCCCAGTGCGGGGGCGGGCGTCGGACGGGCGCGCGGATGCAACAGCAGGGGTGGCGGGGGGGGGGGGGGGGAGGGCGGGGGGGGGGGTCGCCGGGGGGGCCGCGGGGCCCCGCGCCGGGGCCCCCCGTCGACAGGTAGAGCGCGGTTCAAAAAACCCAACATGCCCCCCGTTGGGGGTAACGGGGTGGTGCCCCCACGACTCCGTCAGGGCTCCCGCAAGGGCCGGCACCGCGCCGACGCGTCCGCGCTACGCGCGCGACGCGCCCGCACGGCCGCGCTCCGGGAGCACCCGCTCGGACATACCGGTAATGGGGCTCACCTCCTTGAGTCGCGGTCATACACGGCGTCGGCCACCCTACCGCACCCCCGGCGCGGGCGATCAACTGGTCTTCCGGGCCCAGGTCCTGCCCGGCTGCGCGGCTGTCCGCCCGCTTGGCCGGCCGGCCTAGCCGAGCTGCTCGGCGACCAGGGCGGCGAACTCCTCCGGGGTCATGACGGGCACTCCGAGTTCCTCCGCCTTGGCGCGCTTGGAGCCGGCCTTCTCGCCCGCGACGAGAAGGGTGGTGCGCTTGGACACCGAGGAGGAGGCCTTGCCGCCGGCGCGTTCGATCAGCTCGTTCATCGCGTTGCGGGAGAGCTCGGCGAGGGCTCCGGTCATGCTGCCGGTGACGACCACGCTCTGGCCGGCCAGCGGGCCCGCCGCGGTGTCGTCCGCGGCCGCCGCGCCGCCGTCCGCGGCCTGGGCGGCGGGAGCCGTCGGCTCGGTCACCGCGGTGCCGACGCCCTGCGCCACGAGCCGGTCCAACAGCGGTGCCACGTCGGTGAGTTCGGCGACGATCACGGCGGCCTTCTCGACCCCGATGCCGTCCACGCCGGCCAGCGCCTCGACATCGGCGGCACGGATCGCGGCCATGCTGCCGAAGTGCGCGGCGAGTCGGCGGGACATCGTCCGGCCGGTGCCGCGGATGCCGAGGGCGCAGAACACCCGGTTCAGCGGGCGGCTGCGGGCGGTCTCGATGGCGGCGAGCAGGTTGTCGGCGCTGGTGTCGCCCATCCGCTCCAGGGTGAGCAGCTGCTCCCGGGTGAGGGTGAACAGGTCGGCGAGGTCGCCGACCAGCCCGGCCTCGACCAGCTGGACGGCGCGGGTGCCGCCGAGGCCCTCGATGTCGAGTTGGTCGCGCCCGGCCGCGTAGATCACCGAGGCGACCGCCTGGCAGGCCCGGCCGCGCACGCAGCGCCAACGCTGCTCGGAGGTGTCGATGGCGTCGCCGCAGCGCGGGCAGACCTCGGGGAAGGCGATCGGCTGCTCGGCGCCGGTGCGCTGGTCGACCAGTGGCGCCTCGACCCGCGGGATCACGTCGCCGGCCCGGTAGACGAACACCTGGTCGCCGATCATCAGCCCGCGGCGCCCGATGTCGGCCGGGTTGTGCAGGGTCGCGTAGGTGACGGTGACGCCGTCGATCACCACCGGTTCGAGGACGGCCCGGGGCGCGATGATCCCGGTGCGGCCGACGTTCCACTCGACGCCGAGCAGCCGGGTGACCTTGTGCTGCGCCGCCAGCTTGCGGGCCACCGCCCAGCGCGGCGCGCGGGAGCCGGAGCCGGCCGCCTCCTGGTCGGCCACCGCGTCCGCCTTCACCACCACGCCGTCGATCCCGAAGGGCAGTGCGGCGCGCAGGCCGGCGATCTCGTCGATCCGCTGCTGCGCCTCGGCGAGGGTCGCGCAGCGGCGCGGCGAGGCGTCAGTGCTGGCGGCGGTGTTGGCGCCGAGGACGGCGAGCCGGGCGAGCAGGTCGGCGTGGTCGAGGCCGGGCAGGCCGAGGGCGTCGTAGGCGAAGAAGGTGAGTTCGACGCGGTAGGCGCGGTCCTTGGCGCGCAGGGTGCCGGCCGCGCCGCTGCGCGGGTGGGCGAACGGGGTGGCGCCGTGCGCGGTGCGGACGGCGTTGGCCTGCTCGAACTGCTCGTGGGTGAGCAGCACCTCGCCGCGCAGCTCGACGTCGACCGGTTCGGCGAGCCGGGCGGGCAGGCCGAGCACGGCGTCGGCGGCGGCGGTGATGTCCTCCCCCGCCAGGCCGTCACCCCTGGTCAGCACCTGGGTGAGCCGGCCGGCCCGGTAGCGGGCGGCGACGGCGAGGCCGTCCAGCTTCGGTTCGACGCACCAGGCGGCGACCGGCCGGCCGAGCCGGCGCTCCAGACCGGCCGCCCAGGACTCCAGCTCCTCGGCCGAGAAGACGTTGTCGAGGGAGAGCATCGGCGCGCTGTGCGGGACGTCGCCGACCGCCGCGCCGCCGGCCACCTTGCCGGTGGGCGACTCGGGCAGCGCCTCGTCCGGGTGCTCGTGCTCGTAGGCCTCGATCGCCCGCACCAGGGCGTCGTACTCGTCGTCGCCGAGCGGGGCGGAGCCGTCGGCGTAGTACGCGGCGGCGGCCCGCACGGCGGCGGCGACGGCGTCGGCGTAGGCCTGCGGGGAGGCCAGGGCGGCAGGGGAGGCCAGGGTGGCTGCGTCCTTCATACCGCCATCATGGCGAGCCGCACTGACATTCGGCCCGCTCGAACGCGGCTCGCACGGACCGGGACCGGCGGGTGCGGCCCGCACCGGCCAGGGGTGTCGACCAGGGCCGTCGGCGAGGGCGCCGATCGAGGCCGCCGGCCCGGTCAGTCCGGCTGGGGCCGGGTGCGCCGGGCGTAGGCGCGGGCCGCGCGGGCGCGGTCGCCGCAGCGGGTGGAGCACCAGTGGCGCCGGCCGTGCCGGAGGAGGTACCGGGTGCACGGGGTGGAGCCGCAGGCGGTGAGCCGGGCGGCTTCGGGCCCGGTGAGCAGGTCGGCGGCGTCGGCGGCGAGGGTGGCCAGGGCGTGGTCGACGATCTCGGTGGTGGGGTGGGGGGCCGCGCGGTAGGGGCCGCTGCCGTCGTCCCACCGCAGCAGCCGGGCCGTGGGCAGACGGGTCAGGGCGTCGTTGACGGCGGCCAGGGCGGAGGGGGGTGCGGGCAGCTCCGCGACGCGGGCGGCGAACAGCGTCCTGACCTGTTCGCGCATCGAGCGCACCTGCGCCGTGCACATCTCCTGAAGGCCCGCGTCGGCCGGGGCGAGGCCGTGCTCCAGGAGCCACTGGCCGGCGGCGGCCGGCGTGCCGAGGCGGTCGACGACGTGTCCGCCGGGCAGCGTGACGGCGCTGTTGACCAAGGCGAGCGAGGGGTACTGCTGCTCGCCCGGCGCGGGTGGCACGGCGGTCTCGTCGGTGGCGGTGTCCGCGGTCTCCGTCATGAGTCTCATGGTAGCGCTTGCGCTCATCCGTGAGAACCGGCTAGCGTTCCTCACGGATAAACCGCTCTTAACCGTGAGGTGTGCTTCACCATGGCTTCTTCCGACACGACCGTCGAGCAGTTCCCCGTCCGCCTCTTCGGCGGCCCGACCGCCCTCTTCGAGTACGGAGGCCTGCGCTTCCTCACCGACCCGACCTTCGACGGCCCGGGCGACTACCTGCGGCCGGACGGCCGGTTCCTGACCAAGACCGCGCCCTCCTCCGGGAGCCCCGCCGACGCCGGCCGCGTCGACGTCGTCCTGCTCTCCCACGACGAGCACCCCGACAACCTCGACCACTCCGGCCGGGCCCTGCTGGCCGACGTCCCGCTCACCCTCACCACCCCCGGCGGCGGCCTGCGCCTCGGCGGCACGGCCCGGGGACTGGCCGACTGGGAGTCGGTCACGCTGGACCGCCCCGGCGGCGGCACCCTCACCGTGACCGCCGTGCCCGCCCTCCACGGGCCCGGGGCCCGCGAGCAGGTGGAGGCCGTCACCGGCCAGGTCGTCGGCTTCGTCCTGACCGGGGAAGGGCTGCCCACCGTCTACGTCAGCGGGGACAACGCCTCCCTCCTCGCCGTCGGGGAGATCGCCGAACGCTTCGCCCCCGTCGACACCGCGATCCTCTTCGCCGGGGCCCCCCGCTTCGCCGCCCTCTTCGACGGCGCGCCCATCGTCCTGGACAGCGCCCAGGCCGCCGAGGCCGCCGCGATCCTCGACGCCCGCCGGGTCGTCCTCGTCCACCACGACAGCTGGGCCCACTTCACCGAGGACCGCGACGACCTGGTGGCCGCCTTCACGGCCGCCGGCCTGGCGGAGCGCCTCCACACCGCGTGACCGGCCCCGGGCGGGGCGCGCCGCACGAGGCGCCCCGTCTGTCCGCCCCTGAACCGCCCGCTCAGCCCGGCAGCGGCGCCAGCGGCCTGGTCCGGTAGGCGTCGGAGGAGCCCGGGGGGACGAGGCAGGGCAGCAGCCACTCCCACAGGGCGCCGACCCGGCGGGCGCGCTCCTCACCCGGGCAGCCGTCGCCGAAGACGACCTCCAGCCCGCAGGCGGCCGCCACCACCAGGGTCTCCGGGCCGGGATCGCCCGAGCGGTCACGCAGCTCGCCGGCGCGCCGGGCACCCGTCAGCAACTCCCGGACGACACCGGCCCAGACACCGTGGAAGCCCCGCACGCCCGCGACCGGCACGCCCGCGACCGGCGCGCCGGGGGCGGACGTGGCGGGAACGAACGCGGCGGTCCTCGACTGCCAGCCGCCCTCCCGGCCGAGGCGGAACGCCGCCCGGACCACCGCGTCCGACCCCAGGGCGTCGACCAGCCAGTAGCCCACGTCGATCAACGTCTGCAGGGGGGAGGAGGTGGCCCGCAGACCGCCGCAGGCGCCCCGCAGCGAGCGCTCGGCCCGCTGGAACACCGCCTGCGCCAGCTCCTCCTTGGACGCGAAGTGGAAGTAGAGCGCACCCTTCGTCACTCCTGCGGCACCGGCGATCTCGCCGAGCGTGGCCCCCGCATAGCCGCAGCGGTCGAACAGCACCGCCCCCGCCTGCACCAGCCGTCCGCGTGTCCGTTCCGACCTCTCCTGCACCACCCGACCCACACCCCTCACAACGACGAGCACGTTCCGACCACACACGAGCAGCGCCCCGGCAGCGACGGCGCCTTCCGCCCGTCCTCAGCCGACCCGGGTGAACCGGGCCACCGACGCCTCCGGCGAAGCGGTCGCGGCCGCCTCGCGCTCCGAACGCTCCGGGCGCTCCGGGCCGGCCAGCAGGATGGAGCGCTGGAGCCGTCGCAGTCCGGTGGACGGCTCCATGCCCAACTCCCGTACCAGGGTGTTGCGCAGGCGCTGGTAGGCCTCCAGGGCCTCGCCCCGCCGGCCGGAGCGGTGCAGGGCGATCATGTACTGGCCGTGCAGGCTCTCGTGGGTGCGGTAGCGGTCGACCAGGACGGTGAGTTCGGCGAGCAGGACGCGGTGGCGGCCCAGCCGCAGGTCGGCCTCGATCCGCTGGTCCAGGGCGCAGAGCCGGGTCTCCTCCAACCGCTTGGCCTCGACGGCGAGTTGACCGCCGGCCGGGACGTCGGCGAAGGCCGGACCGCGCCACAGGCCGAGCGCCTCGCCGAGCATCCGGGCGGCCAGCGGGTGGTCGTCGCCGTCCATGGCCCGGTAGCCCATGCCGGCCAGGCGCTCGAACTCCCGGACATCCGTCAACCCTCCGCCGCTGTTCAGCATGTAGCCGCCCGGCGAGGTCACCAGCACGTCCTTGGCGCAGGAGACCCCTGCCGCCGGGCCGACCTGCCCGAGCGCCCGGTCGATCATGTCGCGCAGCTGCAGCACGTACGTCTGCACCGTCGTGCGTGCGCTGCGCGGCGGGCGGCCCGACCACAGCTCCTCGGCCAGCACCCCGGCCGACACCACCTGGTCGGCCCGCAGGGCCAGCAGCCCCAGCACCTGACGCGGTTTCGGCGCCGATGGCACCACCGACACCCCGCACACCCGGACGTCCAACGCCCCGAGCACCCTAATTTCCACGATGACCACCCCAATCACACGGAACGCCGCAGGCCGATCCGCCGCGGCTGGCACCCGGGTCGACACCCCTAGGGCGACTGTCACCAGTCAAAAACAGGACGCGCGGTTTGTCAATCCAAAACCGAACGTGCTGTTTGTTTCTTGGGATGAGCGGCCAGCCTCGGACAGACGGGCGCGGCGGCCACGCTGCGCCACGAACCGGCCACCACGCGCAGCGGAGTGCGGGCAAACCGAAGGCCGCGTCCGCCCCCCCAGGATCCCCGGCCGCCCCCCATTTCCCCCCCCGCCGCGCCCGCCGCCACCCGGCCGGTCAACCCCCCGGCACCCCCCGGGGCGGCCC
>NZ_JBHWIJ010000155.1:6491-16902 GCF_042732255.1 Kitasatospora sp. NPDC059803
CACCCCCACCGCCGCCCGCGGTGTGTGGGGAGAACCCGGAGGCGGGCTCGCCCCCCCCCCCCCCCCCCCCCACCCCCCCCCCCCCCCCCCCCCCGCGCCCGCCGCCAGCCGGCCGATCACCGCCCGGAAACCGCCCGGACGGCCCCGGACGCCCCCGGACGCCCCCGCGAGCAGGGGGTCGCCGAGCCCCGGTCAACTCCGCACCAGCCGCAGCGATTTCCGGCCGGTGCCGGACCGTCAGCCCACACCGACCTCGTCCGCGACCGCCCGGGCCGCCGACCGCGCCCCGTCCTGCGCCCCACCCTGCGCCCCGGCGCCCTCCGCCGCCGCGCGGGCGGCCGCCACCTCGGCGACCACCTGGGCACCGCGGTCCGGGCCCATCTGCAGCGAACCGAGCACACCCGGCACCGCGATGCTCGGCATCAGGTGCTGGAACAGCCCGGCGGCCCGCCGCTCCAAGTCCGCACGCCCGGAGAGCTTCTGCGACTGGATCTGCACACCCGTCCACGCCGCCGTGACCAGCCACGCGGTGTCGGCCGGGACGACGTGCGGCAGCAGTTCGCCCCGCTCGCCGGCCGCGACCAGCAGCGCCTCCAGCCGGCTGATCCAGCCGGGGATCGCGCCGCCGCCGAGGTCGTCGAAGACGTCCTGGCCCAGGGAGAGCCGGGCCCCCGCGCTCAGCAGCGGATCACGCGGCATCAGATAGGCCACCACCATCCCGGTGTCCACGAACTCCTGGAGTTTGCAGACCCGTTCCGGCACACCGTCCTGGACGAACTGCTCCTCGACGACGCCCTGGGCCAGATCCCGCTTGGAGGCGAAATGGAAATACACCGCACCACGCGTCACACCGGCCCGCGCGACCACCTCGCCGATGGTGGCGCCCTCGTAGCCGAACTCGTCGAAGACCGACGCCGCCGCCTCCAGGATCAGCCGACGCGTCCGGACCGCCCGCTCCTGCCGAACCACCGCAACCACCCCACCCAGAGCTCCCGGAAAACAAAACCAAACACCCCGTATCTTAGCTACCGGTGGCCTACGGACGACAAGATGATGTCGGGGAATCGCCTCAAACGCTCCTTCCCTCCCGCCCGCATCCTCCGCATTTTGCCTACGGGCCGCTGCTTCTTCGCCGGACGATCGAAAGCGGCACCGGCGCCACACATCACACATTCGGGGAAAAACCGAACGATCGGTTTCCTCATTTGGACACCCGAGGGCCGGAAGGCGTCACGGTAGGACGGCCACCGCCTCCACCTCCACCAGCTGGTCGTGGTAGCCGAGCACCGACACTCCCAGCAGCGTGCTGGGGGCGTCGTGCTCCCCCATGTAGGCGCGGTACACGTCCCACACCGCGACCAGGTCGGCCTGGTCGGCGGAGGCCACGTACACCGTCGTCCGCGCGACGTCCGTCAGCCCGGCACCCGCGTCCTCCAGCGCGGTTATCAGGTTCCGCATCACCTGGTGCGCCTGGCCCGCGTAGTCGCCGACGGCGACCGTCCGCCCCTCGGCGTCGAGCGGGCAGGCGCCGGCGAGCCAGAGCGAACGGGCCGGGGCCTCGACCAGGGCCGCATAGGCGTAGTCGACGGCCGGGGTGAGGCGGGAGCTGCGGATCAGCTTGACTGCGCTGTTCAAGGGGCACTCCGAAGGGTCGTGGCCGAACGTTTGCGCCCATCGTTGGCCTCTCCTGAGCGACCGTCAAACCATTTACCAGCGCTGTCCCGTCCACCACAGGGCCGTTGCGTCCACGATTCACCGTTGCGGGTGATGGCGGGCCGACCCGCCCGGCCGGAATCCTGGTGGCCGCCACCCGCGCGGGTCGACGCCGCGCCGACACCAGGAGGTCCCCCATGGAATCCCGACCCCCGTACCGCGACGAGGCCTCCGGGGTCCGCCGACGCCGGATGCTGGGCCTGGCACTCGGGGCGGGGCTCGCCCCGGCCCTCACCCCGGCCGCAATGGCGACCGCGACCGCGACGGCGACATCAACGGCCCGGTCGGATACCCCGGTGGTCGCGTCCGCCGCCCTGGGCCGCCGGGTCGCCGAGGTGGCCACCGCCCAGCTCGACGTGCCGTACGCCTGGGGCGGCGGCGACCGGCTGGGGGCGAGCCTCGGCTTCTGCGACGACGAGAACGGCTACCTGGACGGCGTCTGCATGGGCGAGAGCACGGTCGGCTTCGACTGCAGCGGCCTGTCCCTCTACTGCTGGTACCGGGCCAGCCACGGCACCGTCGAGCTCGGGCACTACACCGTCGCCCAGTTCCACCGCAGCGCCCCGGTGGAGCGTGACGCCCTCGCCCCGGGCGACCTGCTGTTCTTCTCCCGCCCGGACGCGCCGCTGCACCACGTCGGCATCCACGTCGGCGACGGCGCGATGATCCACGCCGAGCGCACCGGGACGCTGGTCGCCCGGGTCGAGCACGCCCTCGACGTCCCGCGCTGGGCCGGCGAGTTCGCCGGTGCCCGCCGCCCCGGGCCGGCCGGCTGAGCGGGCCTCAGAGGCCGCGCCGCTCCCCCGGCCCCTGGCCCTGGTGGACGCGCAGCAGCAGGCCATGCAGCAGCTGCCGCTCCCGCGCGTCCAGCGGCGCCAGCACCTCGTCCTGTACCGTGCGCGCCCGGGCGTCCAGCTCCGCGAGCAGCGCGCGCCCGGCGTCGGTGACCGACACCGAGACCCGCCGCCGGTCCGCCGGGTCGCGGACGCGCTCGACGTACCCGGCGGCGGCCAGCTGGTCGGCGACCTTGGCGAGGTCGCTCGGGTCGATGCCCAGCCGCTGGACCAGGTCCCGCTGGGCGTGCGGCCCGAAGTCGGCGAGCGCGGCCAGCACGGCCATGTCCCAGAGCCGCAGGCCGTGTTCGGCGAGCTGCTCGGCGAGGCGCCCCCGTGCCGTCCGGCCGATCCGGGAGAGCAGGTAGGTACTGAGGTCGAGCAGCGTCGGCGGCAGGGAGGGAGCGGCCAGGGAGGGGGCGGCCAGCGGGGGTTTGGGGAGCAGGGGTTCGGGGGCCATGGCGTCAGTCTAGGGTCCGTCCCTATAGTGGGTGTCTACCCACTAATATCGGACTGATCCGACCCGATGAATCCTCGAGCCCGGGAGCTTCGACCGTGGACGCCCTGTACCCCCGCCTGCTCGTGACCCGTTTCGCCGAGTGCTTCCGGTTCTACCGGGCGGTCCTGCCGGCCCTCACCGGCGCCGCCCTGGTCAAGGGCGGCGCCGGCGGCCCCTACGCCAACTGGGACGTCGACGGGCAGGCCGTCCTGGTGCTCTTCGACCGCGCCGCGATGGCCGCCGCCCTGGGCGCCACCGGCCTGCCCGAACGCCCGGCCGCCCCCGCCCAGGACGCCGCGATGCTGGTCTTCCGGGTGGCCTCCGTGGACGACGCGTTCGCCCTCTGCCTGCGGCACGGCGGCACCCCGGTCGTCGGCCCGACCGACCGGCCGCAGTGGGGCCCCGACCTGCGCAGCGCCCACCTGCGGGACCCGGACGGCCATCTGATCGAGCTCCAGTCCTACTGACCCGCCCCGCCCGGTCGGCGCGCGGGGTCGTCCGCCCAGAGGTCGGCGCTGCACGCCGCCACCAGTGCGCCGATCCTGGCCCAGGCCTCCTCCGCGGGCAGCGGTTCGAGTCGGCGGCCGTCCCGCAGCCGCAGCGCGACCCGGTCGTCCACGGCCTCCTTGGCCCCGATCACGGCCTGGTACGGCACCAGGCGCGCCGCCCGGATCCGGGCGCCCAGGCTGCCGTGCTCGGGCCCGGCGACCTCGGCGCGCAGCCCGAGGTCGAGGCAGCGCTGCCGGAGCCGCTCGGCCTGCGGCAGTTCGCCCTCGGAGACCGGCAGCAGCACCACCTGCGCCGGGGCCAGCCAGGCCGGGAACGCGCCGCCGTACAGCTCGATCAGGTGGGCGACCACCCGCTCCACGCTGCCGATCACGCTGCGGTGGACCATCACCGGCCGGTGCTTCGCGCCGTCCGGGCCGATGTAGTGCAAGCCGAAGCGCTCGGGCTGGTGGAAGTCGATCTGCACGGTGGAGAGGGTGAACTCACGCCCGGCGCCGTCGGCGATCTGCACGTCGATCTTCGGCCCGTAGAAGGCGGCCTCGCCCTCCGCCGCCTCGAACGGCACGCCGGATCGTTCCAGCACGTCGGTGAGCAGCGCGGTGGCCCGTTCCCAGAGGGCCGGATCCGCCACGTACTTGCCGCCCGCGCCGGGCAGCGAGAGCCGGTAGCGGACCGGTTCGATGCCGAGCGCGCGGTGTGCCGCGCGGATCAGCTCCAGTGCGGCGACGGCCTCGTCGGCGGCCTGCTCCGGGGTGCAGAACACGTGCGCGTCGTTCAGCTGGATCGCCCGGACCCTGGTCAGCCCGCCCAGCACGCCGGACAGTTCGGAGCGGTACATGCCGCCCAACTCGGCCATGCGCAGCGGGAGTTCCCGGTAGCTGTGGGGCCGGGAGCGGTAGATCAGGGCGTGGTGCGGGCACAGGCTCGGCCGGAGCACCATCTCCTCCGAGCCCAGTTCCATGGGTGGGAACATGTCCTCGCGATAGTGCGCCCAGTGGCCGGAGATCTCGTACAGCTCGCGCTTGCCGAGCACCGGCGAGTACACGTGGCGGTAGCCGGCCCGCCGCTCGCGCTCGCGGATGAACTCCTCCAGGGTGTGCCGGATCGCGGCGCCGTCGGGCAGCCAGTAGGGCAGGCCGGAGCCCATCAGCGGGTCGGTGTCGAACAGGTCGAGTTCGCGGCCGAGCTTGCGGTGGTCGTGCATGGCGCGGTTGTGCATGGGGTGGTCTCCACTCGGGTCGGCGGGCGAGTGGTCCGGAAACGGCGAAGCCCCGGGGCACTCGCCCCGGGGCTTCGGACTAGGTCAGCAGTCAGCGCACCGGGACTCTCTCCGGCGTCGTCGTGGCGAGTGCAGCGCGCTTCATGCGATCCACGATAACAGGGCACCGACCGCCGTGGTGATCTTTATCCGCGGCCGCTCAGAACAGGACGGCGCAGCCGCGCGCGCTGAGCGCGGCGAGCAGTCGCGGCGAGGGGCGCGCCTCGTTCCACCGCAGGTCCAGCTTCTCCAGTGCGGGCAGTTCGGCCAGCCAGTGCGGCAGTTCGGTGATCCGGTTGCCCCGCAGGTCGAGCCGGCGCAGCAGCGGCAGCGCGGCGAGCACCGGCGGGACCTCGGCGAGCGCGTTGTCCCGCAGTTCGAGTTCGCGCAGTGCGGTGAGGCCGCCGAAGGTGTCCGGCAGGGTGGTCAAGTCGTTCCCGCACAGCCAGAGTTCACGCAGGGCGGTCAGTTCGCCGAGGCGGTCGGGCAGCGCGGTGAGCCGGTTGCGCTGGGCGCGCAGCTCGACCAGGGCGGTCATCTCGCCGATGGCGGATGGGAGTTCGGTGATCCGGTTGTCGCCGAGGTTGAGGTAGCGCAGCGCGGTGAGGCGGCCGAGCGCGGCCGGCAATCCGGTCAGCACGTTGTCGTGCAGGTAGAGGAAGTCGGCGAGCCCGGTCAGCTCGCCCAGTTCGGCGGGCACGCCGGTGAGCCGGTTGTGTCCGAGGTCGAGGGTGCGCAGCTGTCGCAACCTGCCGACCTCGGGCGGCAGTTCGGTCAGGCCGGTCTCGGCGAGGATGAGCACGGTCAGGTCGGTCCGGTCCCACACCTCGGCCGGCACCGCGCCGAGGGGCCGGCGCCAGAGGTTCAGCGTCACGTCTGTCACGCCCGCCATTGTCCCGTCCGCGCGCCCGTCCCCGAGCCCCTCGCCCTCCCCGCCCTGCTGGACCACCGGGCAGCGCCGCACCCCGGCCGGGAGGCGCTGCTGGTACCGGGCGGCCCCGGCTCACCTGCCCGGGGCGGCGGCCGTGAAGCCGCCGAGGAAGGCGAGCGCCTCCTCGGCCGGGCTCCCGGGGGCGGCCGTGTAGACGACCAGGAGGTGGCGCGCGGCGCCGGGCGCCTGGAAGGTCTCGTAGTCGAGCGTCACGTCGCCGACCACGGGGTGCCGCAGGCGCTTGGGGCCGTGGGTCTTCTCGTGCACGTGGTGGCCGGCCCACAGCCGGCGGAAGTCGGCGCTGCCAAGTGCCAGTTCGCCGATCAGGCGCACGAGTTCGGGGTCGTGCGGGTGCCGTCCGGAGGCCATCCGCAGGATGCCGACGGTGGTGCGCGCGGCGTCCTCCCAGTCGAGGTGGACGTCCGGCGCGCCCGGGTCGAGGAAGATCCGTCGGGCCAGGTTGCGTTCGCGCGGCGGGAGTTCGGGGAAGTCGGCGATCAGCGCGGCGGCCAGCCGGTTCCACGCCAGGACGTCGTTGCGGTCGTTCATGATCAGCGCGGGGGTGGTCGGCATCGCCTCCACGACCCGCCGCAGGGCGGGGCGCAGGGCGTCGCCGTCCCGTCCGGCGCCTGCCGTCCTGGCTGCCGAGCGGCGGGGCGGGCGGGCCAGGTCGTACAGGTGGGCGCGCTCGGCGGGGCCGAGCCGCAGGGCGCGGCCGAGCGCGTCGAGCACCTCGTCGGACGGGCGCTCGGCGCGGCCCTGTTCCAGCCGGACGTAGTAGTCGGTGCTGAGGCCGACCAGTTCGGCGACCTCCTCGCGCCGCAGGCCGGGCACCCGGCGGCGTCCGGTCGGCGGCAGCCCCGCCTGCGCGGGTGACACCAGCGCCCGCCGGGTGCGCAGGTAGTCGCCGAGGCTGGCGGCGAGCGTGATCGGTTCGGCCATGCGTTCCAGTATGGGGCGCCCGGCCGGGGGTGCGGGGGCCGGAGGGTGGCCCTGTCACACCCAGGGAACGGGGCTCTCTTCATCCGGCGGCGGCGCCCGCGAACGATCGGGGCCATGACTGCTTCTCCCCGCCTCGACGACGCCCGTCCCGAAGGCGCCCGTCCCGAAGGCGCCCGCCGCGCCGCGCCGCCCCGGACCGAGCACCCAGCGGGCACGGCCGCTCCCCCACCGCGTACGGACGGCGGTCCGGGCGGCTACTGGGCGACCGTCACCGCGGTCGGCTGCGCCAGCATGATGCTGCCGTTCTCGGTGACCGGGGCCGCCGTGGCGCTGCCCAGCATGACCGCGCAGCTGGGCTCCTCGGTGGGCGCCGCCCAGTGGATGCTGAACGCCTTCAACCTCACCTTCGCCGCCCTGCCGCTGGCGGCCGGCGGCCTCGCGGACCGGATCGGCCGGCGGCGCGTGCTGCTGTCGGGGATCGCACTGGTCGGCGCGCTGTCCGCGGTGGTGGCGCTCGCGCCGTCGATGGCCGTGGCCGACGCCGCCCGGGCGGTGCAGGGGTGCGGGGCGGCCGCCGTGCTGGCGGCGGGCGCGGCGGTCCTGGCCCAGTCCACCTCCGGGCGGCGCCGACGGCTCGCCTTCGGGATCCTCGGCACCTCCTTCGGCACCGGCCTGGCGATCGGGCCGCCGGCCGCCGGCCTGCTGGTGGAGGCGGCCGGCTGGCGGTCGGTCTTCCTGCTCGTCGCCGTCCTGGCCCTGCCCACGTGGCTGTGCGCCACCCGGGCCCCGGAGTCCCGCAACCCGGACCACCCCGGGATCGACCTGCCCGGGGTGGTCTGCTTCACCGGCGGGCTCGCCGCGCTGTCGTACGCGCTCGTGCAGGCCGGCACCGCCGGCTGGACGGCGCCGGACACGCTGCTGCCGCTGGCGGGCGCGGTGCTGCTGCTGGTCCTGTTCGCCGGGGTGGAGGTCCGCCGGGCCGGGCGCGCCATGGTCGACGTCCGGCTGTTCCGCAGGCCCGAGTTCCTCGCCGTGGTGTGCCAGCCGTTCACCGTCACCCTGGGGTTCGTCGTGCTGCTGGTCTACCTCCCGGCCTACCTCCAGGGCGTGGGCGGCAGGAGCGTCCTGACCAGCGGTCTGCTCCTGCTGCCGATGACGGCGCCCGTCCTCCTGCTGCCGTTGGTGGCCGGGCGCCTCGCCGCCGCCGTCTCCGTCCGGGCGGTGCTGACCGCGGCCTCCGCGCTGATCGCGGCGGGCGCCCTGCTGCTGGTGACGGTGCGCGGCGACGGGTCGTGGCTCGCGCTGGCGGTGCCGCTGCTGCCATTCGGGGCCGGGGTCGGGCTGGCCTTCGGGGTGATGGACGACGCGGCCGTCGGGACCGTCCCCGCCGAGCACGCCGGGGCCGCCGCGGGCGTCTTCAACACGATGCGGATCACCGGGGAGTCCGTGGCCGTCTCCGGGGCCGCCGCGCTGCTCAGCACGCTGACCGCCGCGCACCTGGGCGGCAGCGGCCTCGCCGCCGACGAGGCGGCGCAGCTCGCGGGGCAGGCCGTCCAGGGCAGGGTGGCCGCGGCGCACCAGGCCGCCCTGGCCGCCGGGTTCACCGACGCCCTGCACGTCCTCGGGCTGGTCCTCGCCGCGCTGTCCGCCCTCGGCGCGGTGCTCACCTACCTCGCCCTGGCGCCGGACGAGTCGGCCTGATCCGCCGTCGGAGCCGAGGCCCGGGGCCCCCCCCCCCCACCGCGCCCCGGGCCCCGGCCCCGGGCGCCGCGGCCCCGGCGCGGCCCCCCCCGCCGCGTCGGAGGTCGACAGCGGCGCGGGGGGCGGCAAGGATGGGGGCGTGCGATTCGATGCCGTGCCGATGCCGGAGCGGGTGGGGGAACGGCCCCGGGACGTCCGGGGCTATCCGGTGCCGGCGATCACGCCCTGGCGTGGCGGCGAGCCGCAGTTCGCGTTGACCGACCACGAGCGCAGCGCGAACTGCGCGCTGGAGCGCCTCTGTTCGGTGTGCGGGGGGTTCATGGCCCGGGGCCCGGTGTGGCGCGTGGTCGGGGCGGCGGAGAGCGCGGCGATCGGGGCCGCGCTCGCCGAGGGGCGGCCGTACCGCAACCTCGCGCCGACCATGGAGGGGCCCGGCCACCGGGCCTGCATGCTCTACGCGGCGATGGTGTGCCCGTACCTGGCCCGGCCGAACGCCCGGCGCCGGGCTGCGGCGGCGCGCGGCGCCGGCGGCCCGCCTCTCGCCCCGCGCGCGGCGCCCGGGCGGGGGGGGGCGCGGGGGGGCGCGGAGGCGGGTCGGGCGGCGGGCGTGCGCGGGGCGGTGCGGGGCGGCACGGGGGCGGTGGTCGGGTTCGGCGACTACGAGTACGCCGTCACCGAGAGCCGGGTGCTGTTCCGTTTCCTGGATCCGGTCGAGTTCCTGCCGCACGAGTCCGCCGACGAGCAGCTGCCCGCGCTCCGGGCCGAGTTGGCCTCGCGCGGCGGACTTTAGCGGAGGATTTGCACTGTTCCCCCCGTACCGGGCACGAACCAGTGGCAGACTGAGGCGGACATGACCAGTCCTGGATCGGGGGCGGCCGTCCATCAGCGACGGCATCAGGGCACCGACATCGAGGAGCACGTTTCTTGACCACTCACCTCAGGCACGGCACCGGCGCGCGGAAGGTGCTGGCGCTGCTGGCGGCACTGTGCGGGATCGTCGGCCTCACCGCGCTCGGTACGACCCCTGCGGCGGCGGCCGATTCGCGACACGCGATCTACGCCATCGCGCACCGGGTCGACACCCTGGACGGCGTGGACGCCGCGCTCGGCCACGGCGCCAACGCCATCGAGATCGACGTCTGCGCCTGGTGGAACCCGAACGAATGGCGCGCCTACCACGACTGTTCCTCGGCCGGTGAGAACCGCCTGGGCCCCAGCTTCGACAGCATGATCGACCGCATCCTCTCCAACGCCAACGCCGGACGCCGGCTGTCGCTGGTCTGGCTGGACATCAAGGACCCGAACTACTGCGGGGAACAGCCCAACCGCACGTGCAGCGTCGCCGGACTGCGCGACAAGGCGCAGCGGTTGACGGCCGCCGGGATCCAGGTGCTCTACGGCTTCTTCGAATACCACGGCGGCAACACCCCGGACGTCGGCGGCAGGGGCTGGCAGAGCCTGGAAGGCAAGCTCGGCCCGCTGGAGGGCATCACGTCCACCGGCACCCGCGACCAGGTCCAGGGCGCCTTCAACCGGTCCGGTTCCGGATTCCCGGCCGGTCACCGGGCGATGGACTACGGCGACACCGACATCACCAAGGGCTTCGGCAACTGCACGGAGGCCACCTACAACACGTGCGCGGAGCTGAAGAAGGGCGCCGGGGACCGCGCCGCCGGGCGGCTCGCGGCCACGCTGTCCTGGACGGCCACCTACAACGACCCGTGGTACGTCGACAAGCTGCTCGGCGACGCGGGTGTGGACGGCATCATCGCCGGCTACGGCGCCTTCACCGGCGTGCGCGAGTACGACAACAGCTGGCAGTGCGCCAACGCCATCAACCTCGTCCGTGACTGGGTGAACCGCCACAGCGGCACCCACCGCATGGCCAACAGCGGCGACCGCCTGTTCCGCTAGGCCTGTTCCGCTGGCCTTGTCCGTCCGAAGGGCACCCGCCCTGGGCCCCCCCCCCCCGCCGCGCGGGCGCCCGGGGCGGGCGGGCGGCCGGCGCCCGCGGGGGGGCCAGCGCC
>NZ_JBHWIJ010000155.1:16912-18908 GCF_042732255.1 Kitasatospora sp. NPDC059803
GCCCCCCTCCCGGCGGCCCCGCGCGGGCTGCCGACCCCTCCCGCGCGCCCGGGCGGCGCCGCCTATGGTGCGGGGTCGGGGGGTGGTGGACGGCGCGACGGTCAGCGGGTGACGGTCCACTGCTGCTCGGCGGAGCCGTCGCAGGTCCACACCCCGAGCTCCTTGCCGTCCTCGTGGTAGGTCAGGCAGTCCTGGTCGCTGATCCGGATCACGTACCGGTCGCCCGAGACGTTCTTGACCTCCCACTTCTGCTCCGAAGAGCCCTTCCACCCCTTGGTGTTGGCGAAGTAGGTGCCGGTGTTCTCGCTGAGGTCCCGCCCGAGCGCGTTGGTGATCCGGTAGCGGCCGCCGCCCGCGTCGCGGAACGTCCAGGTGCCGCCCGCGTCGCCCGGCTTCCCGGCGATCACCGTGGCGCCCTCGCCGGAGCCGGTGGCGACGGCGCCGAGGTTGTTGACGGTCCGCAGGTGCACGGGCGTGTTGAGCGCGGGCCGGCCGGAGCCGGAGCCGGTGGGGGTGCCGGTGCCGGGCTCGGCCGGATCGCCGGGCTTGCCGGTGTGGGGAGGCTTGGCCGGCGTGGCGGGCACCCCGGGGTCGTACGGCGTGCCGGGGTCCTGCGGCATCGCGGGGACGATCTGGGTGGCCGGCAGCCCGCCCGGCGCGGGAGTGCCCGGGTCCCTCGGTACGCCGGGGAACGGCATCGGGGAGAAGTTCACGACGCCGTCGGTGTGGTTGTAATGCTGGCCGGCGCTGCCCGTGCCCCTCGGGTACGTCCAGGTGTGCTCGCGGGTGGTCCGGTTGAAGAGGCCGTAGAACCCCCAGTTGCCCCAGCCGCCGTCGAAGCCGTTGGCGAAGCTGCCGCCGCCGGAGAAGATCCAGATCCGGTAGGTCTGGTCCTCGCGCGAGGTCTGGTCGTGGTAGTCGATGTCGTACGTGAAGGCGACGTTCTGGAAGCTCTGCTCGTAGTTGTGGACGTACCAGGGGTCTCCGAAGGCGTTGTCGCCCTTGATGTCGAAGACCATGATGTTGTAGCTGCCGCCGGTCGCCTTGATCAGCATGTCGAGCGTGTCCTGGACGAACTCGCCGCGGGCCCGGTTCTTGGCCTCCGAGGTGTGCTGCGCCGCCTGGATGCACCACACCAGGCTGGTCGAGCCGGGAGTCACCGTGTTGGCGGCGTTGCAGTTCTCCTGGGCCGGGTCGTACGAGCCGTCGGCCATCGCGGGCCCCGCCAGACCCAGGGCGGCCACGGCACTCATCCCTGCGGCCAGGGCCGACAGCTTCTTCGTCGAACGCACGTGCTCTCCTTGCGAGTTCTGTGATGGGCGGGACAAAATATGGCATTCCGGTCAGCCGATCAGTGCCACTTTGTCTCGATCCATACGCATCCCTTGCGAAGGCCTGACGCCCGCGGTGCGCCGGCCCGAACCCGTGCGGGCGATTCCCCAAGCCCCTTGTGAAGGACGGATGATCGGGCCGCCCGGGTTCAATGGGCCACGTCCGCCCGTCCCGGCTGTCCTGCGCCCAAGGCCGCCGGCGCGCCCTCACCCGGCGCGGAAGAGTGGAGTGCGGCGCGATGGGCGTGCGGATGCGGCGCCGTGGCAACGGATGTGACCGCTCGGCCCCCATCCGAGGGGCCGCTCGACGAGAGGACATCCATGCGCCCCGGACGACTCGCCGGCGCAGGCCTGGCGGCGGTGGCACTGACAGCCACCCTCGCCGGTCCCGCCCAGGCCGACAACCTGCCCGAGATCGTGTCCGCCACCGGCTCCCCGAGCGGCGTCACCGCCATCTGCCCCGAGGGCCTGCACCCGGACAACGACTGGATCATCACCAACGGCGACGGCACCCGGCTCGGCGCGAACCAGCGGTGGCAGTGGAGGGACAGTGACGGAGGCAGGGGCATCATCGTCTGGATCGCCCCCTACCTCGACTCGCCGCCCCCGCCCCCCAGCATCAGGCTGACGATCTCCTGCATCTCCTGAGCGCCCGACGGCGGAGG
>NZ_JBHWIJ010000156.1:0-11977 GCF_042732255.1 Kitasatospora sp. NPDC059803
AAAGTGGGTCACTCACCCCACACCCTTCTCGCCTACGCGATTGCCACTCCCCCCCCCCCGCCGCGGCCCCCGGGCCCGGGCCGGGGTTCCACAATGACCTCGCGCGATTGTCCATGCGGTTTGGCAACGGCGGCATGCGCGGCCATGCATCGGCCGAGATTCCGTTGGACGACTTCCTGGCCAGCCTTGAGGAGCTCGGCAGCTGGCCCGCCCCGGAGAGCGTGCAGTGGGAGGAAGCTCTCGCCGAACTGGCCGGCAGTGTCCTTGACGATGCCGAGACCGCCAGCAGGCGGCTCTCCGGTGACGTCACGGATGAATCCACCATTCAGCCGGACATGGTGCCTACGCTCCTCGGCGACACCTGGAAGGCCGGGCTGACCTCCTTCCAACGGCGTGATGTCGCCCGGCTGCTCTCGTTGCGGCACGGCGCCAACTTCAGTGTTCCCGGAGCGGGCAAGACTCGCGCCACCCTGGCGGTCTTCGCAGCCCTTCGCGAGCAACGGGAGGTCAGCAGACTCCTCGTGGTCAGCCCGAAGTCCGCCTACGAGGCATGGCAGACGGAGGCTGCACTGTGCTTCGAGCAGACCCCTCAGACAACCGTCCTGTCAGGCCAGCCAGATCCTGCCACCGAGATCCTGATCGTCAACTACGAGCGGCTCGACCGCCAACTGGCCGCCCTTGCCGGATGGCTGAAGGCTGCGCCCAGCATGCTTGTGCTCGACGAGGCACATCGGATGAAGTTGGGCTCGCAGGGAATCTATGGCGCTGCCTGCATGGCGCTTGGACCGCTCAGCAAGCGTCGGCTCATCCTCACAGGAACGCCGGCACCCAACGGCGCCAAAGACCTTGAGAACTTGCTCTCCTTCGTCTGGCCCGGTCACGGACGCCGCGTCGTCAGCCAGGCCGTCGGGGGGGGCGATCTCGCGCATGCCAGCGCGGTGCTCCGCCCTCTGTATACCCGCACTACGAAGCGCGAACTCGAGCTTCCCCCAGCCGTGACTACCATCCGGTACGTCAACATGCCCGCCCTTCACCGGGAGATCTACGACGCGCTGGCGGGACAGTATTCGTCACGGGCCGAAGCTGTCCGGTCTGATTTCGAAGCACTCGGGAAATCGATGCTCCGAATGCTGATGGCCGCGACCAGTCCCGCTCTTCTCATCGAAGGCAGCAGCGCCTACGAGCCGCTTGAGTACCGGCTTGATCCGCTGGATGCGCCAGCCAGCGCCTCATTGCAGAGCCTCATGGCGGAACTTCCGGCGTACGAAATTTCACCGAAGTACCACGAGGCCCTTCAGCTAGTGGCCATCAACGCGGCCCGGGGCCGGAAGACCCTGGTCTGGGCCAGTTTCGTGAGAAGTCTGACGACCCTCGAACTCATGCTCAAGGACTTCCGCCCTGCTCTCGTCCACGGCGGCACGGCCGACCGGGAAGAGCAGATCCGGCGGTTCCGGGAGGATCCCGACTGCATGGTGCTGATCTCCAATCCCGCCACCCTGGGCGAAGGCATCAGCCTGCACCAGGTGTGCCACGACGCCGTCTACGTAGACCGGGACTTCCAGGCCGGGCGGTTCCTGCAGAGCCTCGACCGGATCCACCGTCTGGGGCTTGCGCCCGGTACCGAGACCCGGATCACTGTCCTGGCCTGCCGTGGCTCGGTCGACGAAACGGTCGCTAAACGGCTGGAACAGAAGCTCCAGTTCATGGGCCAGATCCTTGACGACCCGGCGGTGCGACAGTTGGCCGATCTCCGGGAAGAGCCTTCTGTCACAACCGGGATGGATATGGCGGACATCCAGGCGTTCCTGGAACACCTCGATGCCACAGCTACCCGCTGAGGGAACCATGAGGGCCGCACTGCGCTGGCTCCGTGCACTGCGCACGGACGACATCTTCCGGGTGCGGGCCCTCTTCACCAGCCACGACTCGTTTTCCGACCTGACCCCCGGCCAGTACGACGACGGCCTGGCCTGGCTGCGGCGGATAGGTTTGGTGCCAGTACCTCGCCAGCCGGTCACGCAGTCCCCAACGGAGGAACGGTTGCTCCGTCTTCAGTTGCTGGACAGATCCCTTGAGGCGGCGCGTCCAGACTGGCTGGACGACAGCTCCGGCACTGCCTCCACCAAACCCGAGCTGCCGCTGGCGGGGCAGAGGCTGGCTGCCACTCTCGGTCTCAGCAGCAGTGACGCGGCGACGGCAGTCTCCAAGGCCTGGCTCGTCGAGCGCGCACGGCTCGGAGCCGCGGGGGAGAACGCCCTGGTGGCACTGCTCCAGCGCACGGTGCATGCGGAAGTCCTCCACGTGTCTGCGGTCTCGGACCGATTCGGCTACGACATCGCGGTGGAGTCAGACCGCTGCAGCGTCCACCTCGAAGTGAAAAGCACCTCAAACGCCGACGCAAGGGTGCTGTTCCTGTCACGCCATGAGTACGAGACGATGCGGGCCGACTCCGCGTGGTACCTGGTTTTCCTGGTCCTCGACCGACAGGACCGGTTGGCGTCCGTCACCACCGTCGCCCGGGAATGGATCGCCGACGTCGTCCCAGTCGACCGGCAAACCCGCAGTTCACAGTGGGCCTCGGCCCGGCTGCTGGTCCCCTCGACGGCCCTGACACCGGGGATTCCTGCGGTCAGGCAGTGGATCCGGACAGACACCGCGTCCGGCCCACCGGGCCAGAACCCGTCTGCTCTTCTTCTCGCCGGAACCGGCACAGCCCCCCAGTAGGTGAGCAGGCAGTCACACTGTCCTAGCTTCCTGGCACAATCAGCCGGAGCCACCAACAGGTGCCGACGAGTCCAGCGGGCACAGCACGCCTCCGCCTCTGCGACACTTGGCTTTTGCGTGTCACAGCAAGGGAGGACGACCCATGACGACCAGTGCCAACCGGCTGACCTCAGTCGAGATCTGTGCGGGCGCTGGCGGCCAAGCGGTCGGCCTCCACCAGGCCGGCTTCAGGCACCTCGCGCTCGTCGAGCTGGACAAGCATGCGGCTGCTGCTCTGAGAAAGAACGTGGAGCAGCGCGATGGGTGGGAATGGGAGCGGAAAAACAAAGCCGTCCACCAGCTAGATGTAAAAGAATTCGAGCCAGCCGATCGCTTGCCAAAGTTCGAACCGTTCGAAATCGACCTGCTAGCAGGCGGAGTCCCCTGCCCGCCGTTCTCGCTGGCCGGCCACCAACTCGGGCAGGACGACGAGCGGGACCTTTTTCCGACCATGCTCAAACTGGTTGGGAAGATTCTCCCCAAGGCCGTCATGATCGAAAATGTCCGCGGCCTCCTCCAGCCCGAGCACAAGTTCTCCGGATACCGGAAGCAGATCATCTCGGAGCTGGAAGAGCTCGGTTATCACGTCTACAAGTGGGACGTCATCGAGTCGGCCGACTACGGCGTCCCCCAGCTCCGGCCGCGGGCAATTCTTGTTGCCATCCACACGAAGTATTACGTGGAGAAGTTCCAGTGGCCCACCGGGAAAGCCGGGCGCACGACGGTCTTTGAGGCACTGAAGAAGAGCATGAGCGAACGCTACCGGCAGGCGAAGAAGCTCTACCCGGAACTCGCTGACCAGCTTGAGGCGAGGCATCAACACTGGAAGAGCCAGGCTCGCACAAAGGACGTCGCGCCCACTCTTGTCGGAGGCTCAAAGAAGCACGGCGGCGCCGATCTTGGCCCCAGCCGCGCCAAGGCCGCCTGGAAGGCCCTCGGCATCGACGCGATGGGCGTGGCCAACGATGCCGGCGAGGAGACCAACGTGCTCCGCGACCTCCTCGACAACAACGGCCCGAAGCTCACCGTCCAGCAGGCAGCCATCATCCAGGGTTTCCCTGAGGACTGGCATTTCGAAGGTGGGAAGACGGCCCGCTACCGTCAGGTCGGAAACGCATTCCCGCCACCGGTGGCCAAGGCGTTTGGGGAGAGCATTGCCGAGGTGCTTCGGCTCGGCCCTCGGCCAAAGGATGACCCGCAGCTGTCACCGTCCTCCACGCCGGGCTCTAACGGCGCCGTCGATGACCAGGGCACATTCCTCTGGTGACTCGTGCTCCCAGAACCTGAGGACGATCCATCCAGCTTCCTCTAGCCGGGAGTCCGTATCGCGATCACGCAAGACATTCCGGGTTACTTTTTCCGACCAATAACCTGGATTTGTTCTGGGAGAGACGTAGTGCTCGGGACACCCGTGCCAGTAGCAACCGTCCACAAAAACGGCGACCTTCGCCGGACCGAACACCAAGTCAGCCGTCCGGCGCAGGCCTGGCAGTGGACGAGCAGCCACCCGATATCGCAAGCCGCCCGCGTGGACAAGCTGCCTGATCCGCAACTCTGGCTTGGTGTCACGGCTACGGATCGCCTGCATATTCCGTCGGCGCGCTGCGGAGGACGCCCACGAGCCCTTCGGCGGGACCCAGCTGTCAGTCATGACTTCCCTACCTTGATCAAACCTCTGTCTCCAGGCTAGAACGCAGTCGACGTCAGTCCTGGCGTTCGAAGCGCCACCACTGGGCGGGCGAGTCGGTGTCCTCCCACTGATGGACGGTGGGGTCGGGGGGTGCGGCGGCGGTGAGGGGCTTGCCGCTGATGAAGCTGGTGATGGTGTAGGTGCCGGGAGCATCCACGTGGGCTTCGAGGAGCCACTCCTGGGCGCCGAAGGCGTTGGCGGACCACTGCTGGATGGGGACGCCGTCGTCGGTGGAGGCGCCGGTGACGTCGAGGCGCTTGCCACTGGCGGCGTTCTCCAGGTGGAAAAGGGCGCCGCCCAGGTGGACGGCGGTGAGCTGCCAGAGCTGGGCGTCGGAGCCGTCGTCCGCGCCCTGGCGGACGCGGGCGCCGCTGCGTCGGCTGCCGTCGGTGATCTCGGTGTCAGTCACGCTCGCAGTCTGCCAGCGGGGGCTGACAGGCCTCGTAGCCGAGGACGCCGGAGAGGACGGCGGCCTGCTGGAGACTGGAGGCCCGGACGGGCGCGGGGCGGGCGGGCTATGGTCGGAAGCCGGAACAGGAAGTCGGGACAACCTCTACGAGTGGAGTCGACGATGGCGAAGGTCCCCAACGTGCTCTCGGCCGCCGCGCCCGCCGCGCTGACCGCGGCGAGCGGCCTGGTGGGCGGTTACGGCGTCGCCCGCTGGAGCGGCCGGCGCGAACTGGGCGGCGCGGTGCTGGCGGTGGCCGGTGCCGGGGCGGCCGCGCAGTGGCACCGCAGCTCGGGCGCGGCCACCGCGGCGGCGCTGACCGGCCTGTACGTGGCGGCGTTCGGCGGCTCGCATCCGCTGGCGAAGAAGATCGGCGCCTGGCCGTCGGTCTTCGCCGTCACCGGTGTGGTCGCGGCGGCCTCGACGGCCGCGACGGCGCTGGCCGCCCGCAAGCGGTAGCGGCAACCCGGCGGCACCCGGCGGCGGCCTCAGCGCGCCGCCGCGCCGGGCTGCGCCGCCCCGCCGAACCGCGCCTCGAACGCGGCCCGGTTCGCCGAGACCGGTGAGCGGTCCCAGACCGCGAACACCACCTGTTCGAAGGCCGCCCCGTACCGGGAGAGCGCGCCCTCGAAGGCCTCGGCGACCTGGGCCGGGTCGTTGCGGAACACCCCGCAGCCCCAGGCCCCGAGCACCAGCGTGCGGACCTCGTGCCGGGCCGCCGCCGCGAGCACCCGGACGGCCCGCTCGGCGAGCACGCCCCGGACGTCCACGTCGGCCGAGCGCCGTTCCAGCTGGCCCGCGTTGGGTGCGGGCGAGGTCAGGAAGGTGACCGGGTACGGCCGCGCCAGCAGGTCACCGCCCCGGCCGCGGATCACCGGTACGTCGGGCGAGACGATCACCCGGTGGCTGTACCGGAGGTCGGTGGAGGCGCGGTGCGCCTCGTAGTAGTCCGGCGCCTCCAGCAGGCAGGTGTAGAGCAGCGCGCTGCGGCACAGGTCCTCCTCCTGGGCGCGGGCGCCGCGCAGGTAGCCGCCGCCGGGGTTGCGCGCGGAGGCGAAGTTGAGCACCCCGACCGGGCCCGCCCCGCCCTCGACCAGGCGCCGGGCGGCCTCGATGCTGCCTTCGGCCGTCACCTCCACCGCCCCGACGGGCCCACCGGGCCGACCCGGCCCGGGCCCCGGGCCCCCGCCCCGCAGCAGCGCGTCCAGCGCCGGCGGCGCGTACGACACCGTGCCGGCCCTGGCGGCCGCCAACTGCTCCCCCACCGTGACGAGTTCGCCACCGGCCGCCCGGTAGCTCCCCCGCTCGGCGATCTCCTCGTTCACCCGGGCCACGTCATGCAGTCTGCTGCTCATGTCCGGGACGCTACGGGACTTCCGCCGGGCCGCGCCACAGGTTATTCTCAGCCGCAGAACAACACCTCGGGGGCGCGAGGGGTACCGGGGGAGGTACCCGGGGGGTATCGGGGGAACGCGACGGGCCCGCTCCAGTGCATGGAGCGGGCCCGTCGTGTGTGTTCAGCTGTTCAGCTGCCGGTGGTCAACCACCGGCCGTACGGCGTCAGTTCTTCCAGCGCGGCTTGCGGTCGTCGCGGTTGAAGCCACCGGAACGGTCGCGGTCGAAGCCGCCCGAGCGGGCGCCGCCACGGTCGTCGCGGTCACGGCCGAAGCCACCACCGGAGGCCTGCGGACGGCCGCCGGAGCGGTGGTCGTCACGACGCGCGAACGGACGGTTGTTGCTGCCGCCGCGCTCGTCACGATCCCGGCCGAAGGACGGGCGGTCACCGAAGGTGCGGGCCGGGCGGTCGCCGAAGGAGCGGCCACCACGGTCGTCACGGTCACGGTTGAAGCCACCGGAACGGTCGCGGTCGAAGCCACCACCGGTGCGGGCCGGACGGTCGCCGAAGGAACGGCCGCCGCGGTCGTCGCGGTCACGGTTGAAACCGCCCGAGCGGGCGCCGCCACGGTCGTCACGGTCACCGAAGGAACGGCCACCACGGTCGTCACGGTCACGGTTGAAGCCCCCCGAGCGGGCGCCGCCACGGTCGTCGCGGTCGCGGTTGAAGCCACCCGAGCGGCCACCACGGTCGTCGCGGTCACCGAAGGAACGGCCACCACGGTCGTCACGGTCACGGTTGAAGCCACCGGAACGGCCACCACGGTCGTCACGGTCGCGGTTGAAGGCCGGACGCTCGGTGCGCGCCTCGCGGTACGACGGCGTGCGCTCCTCGGCCTGCGGCGCGGCGGCCGGAGCCGGCGCCTCGGTGGCCGGGGTCTCCGCAGCGGCCTCGTCGCCCGCCTCGGCGGCCGGGGCCTCGTCCTCGATGCCCAGCTCGGCCCGCTCGCGGGCGGCCCGCGCGGCCAGGCGGTCGGCCTCCTCGCGCAGCTCGGTGGTGCGGCGCTGCGCGCGCTCCAGCTGGCGGGTCATGTCGGCGAGCTCGCGCTCGGCGGCACCGGCGATGCCGGCCGCGCTCTCGGCCTGGACCTCGATCAGCGAACGGGCGCCGGTGATCTTGGCGACCTCGGCGTCGAAGGCGTGGTCGAGGATGTGGCGCGAGGCGTCGACGCCCGCGTCCTCCATCAGGCGGAAGACGCCGCGGCGCTGGTGCGGCAGCACCAGGGTGACGACGGCGCCGGAGCGCCCGGCCCGGGCGGTGCGGCCGGAGCGGTGCAGGTAGTCCTTGTGGTCGCCGGCCG
Source organism: Kitasatospora sp. NPDC059803 (assembly GCF_042732255.1). Classification (NCBI taxonomy): domain Bacteria; kingdom Bacillati; phylum Actinomycetota; class Actinomycetes; order Kitasatosporales; family Streptomycetaceae; genus Kitasatospora; species Kitasatospora sp. NPDC059803. Next base: position 7,598 of record NZ_JBHWIJ010000156.1, read on the forward strand.
GGTCCACGTTGAGGACCAGGTCGATGCCGTCGACGTGGATGCCGCGGGCGGCGACGTCGGTGGCGACGACGACGTTGACGTAGCCGTCCTTGAAGTCGCCGAGGACGCGGGTACGGGCGCCCTGGGTCATCCCGCCGTGCAGCGCGTCGGCCTTCACGCCGGCCTCGATGAGCTGCTCGGCGACGCGGTCGGCGCCCATCTGGGTGCGGACGAAGATGATCGTGCGGCCCTTGCGGGCGGCGATCGCGTTGGTGATCGGCGCCTTGTCCTTGGGCTTCACCACGAGGATGTGGTGGGTCATGGTGGTGACCGCGCCGGCCGACGGGTCGACCTCGTGGGTGACCGGGTTCTTCAGGTAGCGCTTGACCAGGGTGTCGATCTCGTTCTCCAGGGTGGCGGAGAACAGCAGGCGCTGGCCACCGGCCGGCACCTGGTCGAGGATCTCGGTGACCTCGGGCAGGAAGCCCATGTCGGCCATCTGGTCGGCCTCGTCGAGCACGACGGTCCGGACGTCGGCCAGCTTGGCGCTGCCGCGGTTCAGCAGGTCGCGCAGACGGCCGGGGGTGGCGACCAGGACGTCGACGCCGCGCTCCAGCGCGTAGATCTGGTTCGACATCGAGGTGCCGCCGCAGACGACCTTGAGCTTGAGGCCGAGCACCGAGCCGAACGGCTCCAGGGCGTCGGCCACCTGCATGGCCAGCTCGCGGGTCGGGACGAGGATCAGGCCGCGCGGGTGCTTGGGCTTGGTGCGCTCGCCGTCGGCGAGGCGGGTCAGCAGCGGCAGGCCGAAGCTGAGGGTCTTGCCGGAGCCGGTACGGCCACGGCCCAGCACGTCCTTGCCGGCCAGGGCGTCCGGGATGGTCGCGGCCTGGATCGGGAACGGGGTGGTGACACCGCGCTTGGCGAGGGCGCGCACGACGTCGTCGTGCAGGCCCAGGTCGCCGAAGGTGATGGTGGGCTCGGCGGGCTCCTCGGCCTCGACGGCGTCGGCGTTCAGCTCGACGTCGGCGTCGGTGGGCTCGACGGCCTCAACGGCCTCGACGGTGTCGGTGAGGGTGTCGGCGGTGTCGGTGACATCGGCGGCGGCCTCGCTCGCGGGCATGGCGAAGCGGGCGTCGTCAACGAGAGACATGTAAAACCTTCCGGAAGTGGCACGCGCCAAAGTCCGGGGGTTCTGTTTCACAACCGCCTCTATGCGGTCAGCCACGGATCGCCGGAACGCGCCAAGGGCGCCAGATGGGAATAGGGCGCCAGTCAAATGAATCAAACGAACGATCTACCACCATAGACGAACCTCGGGATCAGAGGCAAATGCCCTGGCCAGACCGCTAATGCCCACCCGCATGCGGGCTCGGGGCCGAGGAACCGGAGTTACCGGCCGAGGGCTCCGGGGTCGGTGGGAGGGTCGCGGCCGGTGAGGTGTGCTCGGGCTCGGGGGACGTCGAGGGGCGGCTGCTCGGCGTGGCCGACGACGTGCCCGCCGTACCGCCGGAGCGGCCCTCACCGGTGCCGCCGGCCCCGCCCGCGCCCCCGGTACCCGCCGCACCGCCGGTACCGGCCGACGCGCCGCCGCCCGGCCGGGGCGCGGGGCTGGCACTCACGCCCCCCGCCGAACCGTTCGCGCCGGTGCCGGCCGGCGCGGGGTCCACGGCGGGCGCCCCCGGCACCGGGACCACGCCGGCGGCCGCGCCGTTCACGCCGGGCGCCACCTCGCCCGCCGCCGTGGCCGTCGCCCCGGCCGGCGCGTTCTCGCCCTGCAAGCCCCCCGGACGCTCCGGGCGCCCGGACGCACTCCCCGGATGCACGCCGCTCGGCGAGGCCGACGGCCCGCTCGTCACCCCCGGCTTGCCCGCCGGACCGACCTGCCCGACCGGCGCCACCCCGCGCTTCACCTCCACCTCCGGACCGACCGACATGCACCCCGTCAGCCCCAGCCCGGCCACCGCCAGCACCGCCGCCGCACGCACCGAAGCCGTACGCGCCGAAACCGCACGCGCCGAAGCCGTACGCACCACCGCCCGAACCGCCCGCACCGAAGCCACCGAGCTCCCTCTCCACCGCCCCACCCGGGCCGCCCACTGCTCGCGCGGCCGCTTTTCGGTGCCCAACGCGCGCCCGCCCCGACGGGACACGGGCAGCGCGCCAGGAAGCGCCCGGGCCGCCTCCGCCACAGCCCGCCGAACCGGCAGACCGGCGGCCTGCTCAGCCCCAGAACGCCGAGGCCAGCCCCGCCCCCGCGTACACCGCGGCCAGCCCCACCACCACGCTGCCCACCACGTTCGCCAGCGCGTACCGCCCCGCCCCGGTCTCGACCAGCCGCAGCGTCTCGTACGAGAAGGTCGAGTACGTGGTCAGCGCCCCGCACAGTCCCGTCCCCAGCAGCACCTGGACCTGCGGGGACGCGGCCCCCGCCGCCACCGCCCCGGTCACCAGGCCGAGCACCATGCAGCCGACCGCGTTCACCGCGAACGTCCCCCAGGGGAACACCGAGTCGTGCCGGGCCTGCACCGCCCGGTCGGTCAGGTACCGCAGCGGCGCGCCGACCACCGCGCCCGCCACCACCAGCAGCCAGTTCACCCCGAAGCCCCTTCCCGCCCCACGTACCTGACCACTTCGCAGCGGTCCAGCAGCACCAAGCCCTCCGCCACCAGCCCGTCCAACTGCGGCAGGAACGCCCGCACCCGCTCCTCCTCGTCCACGATCACCACCGCCACCGGCAGGTCCTCGCTCAGCGACAGCAGCCGCGCCGTGTGCACCAGCGACGACGCCCCGAACCCCTCGATCCCCCGGAACACGCTCGCCCCGGCCAGCCCCGCCGCCCGCGCCCGGTGCACGATCTCGCTGTACAGCGGCCGGTGGTGCCAGCGGTCGTTCTCCCCCACCAGCACGGTCAGCCGCAGCGCCGGCCCGCTCAACCTGCTCACCGCACGCCCCCGCCACCACGGGCGATCAGACGGCGCGTCAGCCCGGCCGCCACCCACACCGCGCCGAGCGCGCCCAGCAGCGTCAGCCCCAGGTACGCCAGCCCGAGCCCGAGCCGCCCCTCCTCCACCAGCCGCCGGATGTCCACCGCGTACGTCGAGAAGGTGGTGAAGCCGCCCAGCACCCCGGTGCCGAAGAACGGCCGCAGCAGCGGGTGCGCCGGACGCCCCTCGGTGATCACCACCAGGAACACCCCGATCACCGCGCACCCGACCACGTTGATCAGCAGCGTCGTCCACGGGAACGCCGCCGGCCCGTTCGCCCAGGCCAGCCCGGCGCCGTACCGCGCCACCGACCCGATCGCCCCACCCACCGCGATCACCACCACGGCCGGCCCCTGCCCGCGCCACACCGGCGGCCGCCTCCGGGCGACCGCCCCTTCGCCCACCGGCCGGGTCCGCGCCGGTCCGTCCACCGTGCCGTCCGAGGTCGCCATAACCCCATCAAACACCGGCTCCCGCCGTCTGGCACAGCGTCACTCCAGACCCGACAATGAACCGGTGGAGATGACCCGGGACGAGTTCGAGACGCTGGTCAGCGACGCCCTCGACCAGATTCCCCCGCAGCTCGCGGCCATGATGGACAACGTCGCCGTCTTCGTCGAGGACGAGCCCGACCCCGCCGACCCGGAACTCCTCGGCCTCTACGAGGGCACCCCGCTCACCGAACGCGGCGAGTGGTACGCGGGCGTCCTGCCCGACCGGATCCTCATCTACCGCGGCCCCACCCTCCGGCACTGCGAGACCCACGACCAGGTCGTCGCCGAAGTCCGCACCACGGTCATCCACGAGGTCGCCCACCACTTCGGCTTCGACGACCACGAACTCGACGAACTCGGCTGGTCCTGACCCCCGCCCCAAGCGGCCCTCGGGCGGCCCCCACCCACCCGGCCGAAACCCGTTTTGGCGATTCGCCCTGCATCCCATATGCTTCTCGACGTCCCCGAACGCTGGGAACAGCGGGACAGGCCGCAAGCCCTCATCGTCTAGTGGCCCAGGACGCCGCCCTTTCAAGGCGGTAGCACGGGTTCGAATCCCGTTGGGGGCACGCAGTACCGTAGTAAAAGCAGTGCCGCAAGACCTTAGTGGGAAACCACTACAAGGTCCCGTGGAGCAGTTGGTTAGCTCGCCACCCTGTCAAGGTGGAGGTCGCGGGTTCAAGTCCCGTCGGGATCGCTCGTCTCGCAAGAGACGGTGCAGTACGGCCAGGTAGCTCAGTTGGTACGAGCGTCCGCCTGAAAAGCGGAAGGTCGCCGGTTCGACCCCGGCCCTGGCCACAGATCGGAAGCCCCGCCCCCCGGGGCACGCGCGGGGGGGGGCCCAGCGGAGCGGCGCGCGCGGCGCGGGCGGGGGGGGCGGGGGCGGGCCGGCCGCGGTGGGGGCCGCGGGCGCTGGGGGT
>NZ_JBHWIJ010000156.1:11987-12728 GCF_042732255.1 Kitasatospora sp. NPDC059803
GAACCCGGCGGGGAACTGGCCGCGCGGCGCGCCGCCGGCGCCGCCCCCCCCGCCGTTCCGGGGGCCCGGGGCCCGGGGCCTGGGGCCGGGCGCCGACTACGCTGGGTGCCGGACACCGGTGGATTCGGTTCGGGAGGCGTCGCACTCATGGCCCCGGAACACTTCGAGCTTCTGGAAGAGGCCCGCAGGAGCCTGCCCGACGGCTTCAAGGTGGAGCTCTCCGGCGACACCATCACCATGATGGTGAGCCCCTCGGGGATCCACCAGCGCAACCTGCTGGTGGTGCGCCGGCAGTTCGACGCCCACACCCCGGCCGGGCTGCTGCCGAGCGAGAACACCGATCTGATCTCGCCCAACGTCGGGAAGAGCCGCAATCCCGACCTGACGTACCTTCCGGACGACGCACTGACCACCACCGACAACCAGGTGCCCGCCGAGCTGGCCGCGATCGCGGTCGAGCTGGTCTCGCCCTCCAACCCCGAGAACGACTGGGTCGGGAAGGTGCGGGACTACCCGCTGATGGGGATCCCGCTGTACCTCCTGGTCGACGCGCGGGAGAAGACCGTCACCCTCTTCAGCAGGCCGGACGGCGCCCGGTACCACCGGCGCGAGGACATCGCGTTCGGCGAGACGATGCGCGTTCCGGAGCCCTTCGGCTTCGAGCTGGTCACCGGCGACCTGCTGCCCTGCTGATCTCGGGCGGCTCACAGACGGGGTGGGGGCGAGGGGGGGGGGGGGTGT
>NZ_JBHWIJ010000156.1:12738-18821 GCF_042732255.1 Kitasatospora sp. NPDC059803
CGCCCCCGCGCCCCGGCGCGCCGCGAGTGGGGGCGGGCCCCCCCCCCTGGCCCCCCGCGCGGCGGCGGCGGCCCCCCCCCCCCGAGGGGGAGGTGGGCCGGTCGCGCGGGCGGCGTCGAGGCCGGCACGGCGCCGGGAGGGTTCAGTAGGAGCGGAACCAGCTGGCGTCGGTGCCCAGCACGGAGCCGTCCGCCGCGTAGTACGTGAACGTGCGGGCCTGGGCGCCCGGCTTCCTGGCGATCGCGTACCAGCGCGTCGGGGAGTCCCCGAGGGCGACCGGCGCCGACTCGCTGATGCCGCCGGTGTCCCAGGTGACCACGATCTTCGCGACCCGGGGCCGGACCCCAGCGATCACCACCGGTGAGGCGCCCAGCTCCCCGCCCTTGAACCCGAGCATCGTCCCTCCTCCGGAGGTGGCCCGGTCGATGATCGCCCCGTCCGGCACCCCCGGGGCGGGGGTGTCGTGCATCGCGTCGTCGACCTGGCGCTGCCCGTCCACGGTGGCGTAGAGGTTCACCAGGTCCACGTCCGGGCGCCAGCTCCGGTCGATGTCCGCCCGGGTGGTCTCCGGCAGTTGCGGGATGGCCGCGTGCCGGTCCTCCCAGATCAGCCGGGCCTGTCGGAGGGCGTCCTCCTTGGTGGCGGCCGCCGGCCAGAACGCGGCCCACGCCTGCCACTGCCTGCCGTTCGTGGTGCCGTGGCCGACCACGACCCGGACCGGGGTGAACGGATCCCGCGCGGGAGCGGTCGGTGTCGCGGTGGTGCCCGCGGCGGCCCCGGCGGCCCCGGCGGCCTCCGCGGCGGTGACGGTCGAGGCGTCCGCCACCACCGCCCCCGCGTCGGCCGCGTTGCCCGGCCCCCGCCCCCGCCCGAGCCCGCCGAGCGCCGTCCCCCCGACGACGGCCGCCGCGACCAGCACCGCCACCGCCCCGCTGGTCAGCAGCCGCCGGCGCCGCAGCCGGCGCCGCCCCCCGGCGACCAGCCGGTCGTACGGGACGGCCCCGATCTCGACGCTTCCGGCCAGCTCGCCCAGGACGCGCGCCGCCGCGGCCTCGGCGCCGGCCGCGCCCCCGGCCCCCGCCCCGACCGTGCCCTCGCCGCCCACACCGCCCACGTTGCCCATGGCGCCCTCGCCGCCCACGTTGCCCTCGTTGCTCATCTTCCGCCTCCGATGCTCGCCAGCCCGTTGAGTGAGGAGGCCTCCCGCAGCTTGGCCAGGCCTCTGGCCGCCTGGCTCTTCACCGTCCCGACCGAGCAGCCCATCGCCGCGGCGGTCTGGGTCTCGGTGAGGTCCTCCCAGTACCGCAGCACGACGGCCTGCCGCTGCCGGGGCGGCAGCGTGCCGAGGGCCGTGAGCAGCGCCGCCCGTTCGTCCAGCCGCGCGTAGCCGTCGGGGCCCTCGGGTGCGGCCCGGTCGGGGACGGCGGTGACCAGGTCCTCGGCCGCTCGGCGGCGGAACCGCCGGGCGTGCTCGTTGATCAGGATCCGGCGCACGTAGGCGTGCGGGTCGTCGGCCGCCCGGACCCGGCTCCAGGCGACGTACGCCCGCTCCAGGGCCTGCTGGACCAGGTCCTCGGCGGTGTGCCTGTCCCCCGCGAGCAGGTACGCCGTCCTGAGCAGCCGCGTCCACGCGCTGCCGGTGAACGCGCGGAACTCCTCGTCCCTCGCGGTCTTCTGGGCTCCCATGAGCACCTCCTCAACCCCCAGAGCCCGAAACCGCCGCGAACCGTTGCCTGGCCCGGCCCGGAGCCGTCCGGCCCGACGCCACCGGCACCCGGACCCGCCGTTCGCGCTCGGCCGCCGGTGGCTGTGACACTGGAGAGGCTCGAAAACCGAGGTGCGCGCCGCCGTACCTCCTTGCGAACCTAGAGGGATGCCCGCAGTGAGTTCTCCCGCAGTCCAGTCCGCCCCCGCACCCGCCGAGGGTCCCGGTATCGGTGAGCTGGCCGCCCGCCTGCCCGAGCTGACCCTGCGCGACCAGGTGCGGATCGGGCGCCGACTGGAGGGGGCCCGTCGGGTCCGCAAGCCCGAGGCCCGGCAGAAGGTCGCCGCCCAGATCGCCGCCGACATCGACCGCGCCGAGCTGCTGGTCGAGCAGCGCCGCGGTGCCGTCCCACCGATCAGCTATCCCGCCGAGCTGCCGGTCAGCCAGAAGAAGGACGAAATCCTGGCGGCCATCCGGGACCACCAGGTGGTGATCGTCGCGGGTGAGACCGGCTCCGGCAAGACCACCCAGATCCCGAAGATCTGTCTGGAGCTGGGCCGCGGCGTGCGCGGTCTGGTCGGCCACACCCAGCCGCGCCGGATCGCCGCCCGTACGGTCGCCGAGCGGGTCGCGGAGGAGCTGCGCACCCCGCTGGGCGAGGCGGTCGGCTGGAAGGTCCGGTTCACCGACCAGGTCGGCCAGGACACCCTGGTCAAGCTGATGACGGACGGCATCCTGCTCGCGGAGATCCAGACCGACCGCGAACTGCTCCAGTACGACACCCTGATCATCGACGAGGCGCACGAGCGCAGCCTCAACATCGACTTCATCCTCGGCTACGTCAAGCAGCTGCTCCCGCGCCGACCGGACCTCAAGGTCGTGATCACCTCCGCGACCATCGACCCGCAGCGCTTCGCCCGGCACTTCAACGACGCCCCGATCGTCGAGGTCTCCGGCCGCACCTACCCGGTGGAGGTCCGGTACCGCCCGCTCGTCGACGACCTGGACGAGGACGACGACGCGACGGACGCCGACCGCGACCGGGACCAGATCCAGGCGATCTGCGAAGCGGCCCAGGAGCTCCAGGCCGAGGGCCCGGGCGACATCCTGGTCTTCCTCTCCGGCGAGCGCGAGATCCGCGACACCGCCGACGCCCTGGACAAGCTGAAACTCAAGTCCACCGAGGTCCTGCCGCTGTACGCCCGGCTGAGCTCGGCCGAGCAGCACCGGGTGTTCCAGCGCTCCGGCAGCCGCCGGATCGTCCTCGCCACCAACGTCGCCGAGACCAGCCTCACCGTCCCCGGCATCAAGTACGTGATCGACCCGGGCACCGCCCGGATCTCCCGCTACAGCCACCGCACCAAGGTGCAGCGGCTGCCGATCGAGGCGGTCAGCCAGGCCAGCGCCAACCAGCGCAAGGGCCGCTGCGGCCGCACCTCCGACGGCATCTGCATCCGGCTGTACTCGGAGGAGGACTTCCTCTCCCGCCCCGAGTTCACCGACGCCGAGATCCTGCGCACCAACCTGGCCTCGGTGATCCTGCAGATGACGGCGGCGGGCCTCGGCGACATCGCCGCCTTCCCGTTCCTGGACCCGCCGGACTCCCGCAACATCAAGGACGGCGTGCACCTGCTGCACGAGCTGGGCGCGCTGGACCCGGACGAGAAGGACCCGCGCAAGCGCCTCACCGCGCTCGGCCGCCAACTGGCCCAGCTCCCGGTGGACCCGCGGATGGCCCGGATGGTGCTGGAGGCCGACAAGAACGGCTGCGTGCGCGACGTGATGGTGATCGCCGCCGCGCTGTCCATCCAGGACCCGCGCGAGCGCCCCGCCGAGAAGCGCCAGGCCGCCGACGAGCGGCACCGCCGGTTCAACTCGGAGACCTCCGACTTCCTGTCCTACCTGGCGATGTGGCGCTACGTCCGGGAGCAGCAGCGCGAGCTGTCCTCCTCGGCCTTCCGCCGGATGTGCAAGGCGGAGTTCCTCAACTACCTGCGGATACGGGAGTGGCAGGACATCTACACCCAGCTGCGCACGGTCGCCAAGCAGTTGGGCGTCACCATCGAGGAGCCGCACGAGGACGCCGAGCCGGACGCCGACCGGATCCACCAGTCGCTGCTGGCCGGCCTGCTCTCCCACATCGGCCTGTTCGACGTGGAGAAGCGCGAGTACGGCGGCGCGCGCGGCGCCCGGTTCGCGGTGTTCCCGGGCTCGGGCCTGTTCAAGAAGCCGCCGCGCTGGGTGATGTCGGCCGAGCTGGTGGAGACGTCCCGGCTGTGGGCGCGGATCAACGCCAAGATCGAGCCGGAGTGGGTGGAGCCGCTGGCCGGCCACCTGATCAAGCGGACGTACAGCGAGCCGCACTGGGAGAAGAAGGCCGGAGCCGTCCTGGCGTACGAGCGGGTGACGCTCTACGGGATGCCGGTCGTCGCCCAGCGCAAGGTCAACTACGGGCGGATCGACCCGGAGCTGTGCCGCGAGCTGTTCATCCGCAACGCGCTGGTCGAGGGCGACTGGGAGACCCACCACCGGTTCTTCGCCGAGAACCGCAAGCTGCTCGGTGAGGTCGAGGAGCTGGAGAACCGGGCCCGGCGCCGGGACATCCTGGTCGACGACCAGACCCTGTTCGAGTTCTACGACGCCCGGCTGCCGGAGGACGTGGTCTCCACCCGGCACTTCGACTCCTGGTGGAAGACGGCCCGGCACGAGCAGCCGGACCTGCTCAACTTCGAGAAGTCGATGCTGATCAACGACTCCGCGGACGGCGTCACGGAGGCCGACTACCCGGACCACTGGCAGCAGGGCAAGCTGCGCTTCCAGCTGACCTACCAGTTCGAACCGGGCAGCGACGCGGACGGCGTGACCGTCCACATCCCGCTGCCGGTGCTCAACCAGGTCACCGCGGAGGGCTTCGACTGGCAGATCCCGGGCCTGCGGACGGAGCTGGTCACCGCGTACATCAAGTCGCTGCCGAAGGCGATCCGGCGCAACTTCGTGCCGGCGCCGGACTTCGCGAAGGCGGCGCTGCGCGCGGTGAAGGACCGCCAGGAGCCGTTGCTGCCGTCCCTGGAGCACGCCCTCAAGCGCCTGACGGCCATCACCGTGCCGCCGGAGGCCTGGGACGACGAGCGGGTGCCGGACCACCTCAAGGTGACCTTCCGGGTGGTGGACGGCCGCCGCAAGCTCGCCGAGTCCAAGGACCTGGAGGAGCTGCGGCTGCGGCTCAAGCCGAAGCTCAAGGAGACGCTGTCCTCGGCGGCCTCCGGCCAGGGCATCGAGCAGGGCGGGCTGACCGCCTGGCCGGGCGGCCTGCCCGTGCTCCAGCGCACCTTCGAGCAGCGCTCGCGCGGCCATTCGCTGCGCGCCTACCCGGCCCTGGTGGACGAGGGGGAGTCGGTCGGCGTGAAGCTGTTCGACACCCCGCAGGCGCAGACGCAGTCGATGTGGGCGGGCACCCGCCGGCTGCTGATGCTGACCACCACCTCCCCGGCCAAGTCGATCCAGGGCCGGCTGGGCAACCAGGCGAAGCTGGCGCTCTCGCACAACCCGCACGGCTCGGTGAACGCCCTCTTCGAGGACGTGGTGGCCTGTGCGACGGACCGGCTGATGACCCTGGCCGGCGGACCGGCCTGGGACGAGGCGGCCTTCGGCACGCTGCACGACAAGGTGCGGGCGGACCTGTACGACCTGTCCGCGGACACCACGCTGAAGACGGCCACCGCGCTGATCGCCTTCCACAAGGCCTCGACCCGGCTGAAGTCGGTGAGCAGCCCGGTGCTGCTGAACGCGGTGAACGACATCCGGCTGCACCTGGCCTCCCTGGTGCACCCGGGCTTCGTCACGGACACCGGCTGGCAGCGGCTGCCGGACCTCAAGCGCTACCTGCTGGCGGTGGACCGCCGGCTGGAGGCGCTGCCCAACCACCCGCAGCGGGACGCCCAGCAGCTGCTGAAGGTCCAGCAGGTGCAGCGGGAGTACGGGGAGCTGCTGGCGGCGGTGCCGGCCGGCCGGCAGCCGTCCGCGGAGGTGCTGGCGATCCGCTGGATGATCGAGGAGTTGCGGGTCAGCTTCTTCGCCCAGTCGCTGGGCACACCGAGCCCGGTGTCGGAGAAGCGGATCACCAAGGCGATGGAGGCTGCCAGGGCCACGCTCTGAGCTGGGCGGCGGCCTCCTCGGGGGCCCTCAGGTGCCAGTTCGACCTGGGGGCCCACCATGGGCTACAGTCTGTCTTGTTCGCAGCGCGGCAAGCGAGTGAACGAGATCAGAAAACTCTGGTCCCGTGGAGCAGTTGGTTAGCTCGCCACCCTGTCAAGGTGGAGGTCGCGGGTTCAAGTCCCGTCGGGATCGCCGCAGTGCGAGAGGCCCGGAACCGTCAGGT
>NZ_JBHWIJ010000157.1:0-10431 GCF_042732255.1 Kitasatospora sp. NPDC059803
CCCCTCCGCGCCCCTCCCGCCCCCCCAAAACCCCGCCCCTCCACAACCCCTCCCGGGCGGCCCCCCTGGGGGGGGGGGGGCCCCCCCCCCCCGGCCGCCCCTCGGCTCGGGCTCCGCAGTCGTCAGGCGGCCTTGCGGGCAGTGTGGACGGTCATGGCCGAGAGGAAGAAGGCGTCCGGGCGATTCAGGATGCCGGTGGGGGTGTCCTCGGCGAGGAGGGCGTCGAGGGTGCTGCGGTCCTCGGCGGCGAGGTTGTCGGCGAGCTGGTCGCGCAGACGGGCGAGTTGGGTGTGGAGGTGCTCGCGGGCGGGGCGGGCGAGCGGGGCCGGGTGGTCGATCAGGAAGGTGCGGGTGCCGCTGGCGGTCAGACCGGCGCGGGTGAGCATGGCCGGCCAGTCCTCCACCTCCTCGGTGGCGCCGGGCAGTTCGGCGCGCATGGTGCTGAAGCCGTCCTCGTGCACGGCGTCGAGCCGGGCCTGGAAGCCGGCCCGGCCGAGACCGAAGTCGCGCGGCAGGTAGCGCAGCGGCAGGCCGCGTTCGGCGACGGCCAGCAGGCCGCCGGGCCGGAGCGTCGCGGCGAGGGAGGTCAGGGCGGCCTGCTGGTCGCCGAGGTGGTGGATCGCGTTGCCGGACCAGATCAGGTCGGCCTCGCCGAGCTTGCCGAACTCGGCGGGCAGGTCGGCCTGCTGGGTGCTCAGACGGCCGCCGGAACGGGCCCGGGCGCGCTCCAGCAGAGCGGCAGACTGGTCGACGGCGACCGTCTCGGCCTCGGGGAAGGCGTCCGCGAGCAGTCCGGCGATCACCCCGGGCCCGCTGCCGACGTCGAGGACCCGCCGCACCCCGTCGGCCTCGCCGTGCAGGGACCGCAGCCACTGCGCGGCCCCGGTGATGGCGGGGGCGCGCAGTTCGGCCTCCCGCTCCAGGTGGGCGGCGAGGACGTCCCAGTCGAAGTCGGCGGCGGGGACGTGGCCGTGGTGGTGCCCGTGCTGGTGCTGGTGTTCGGACATCGTGGGTTCTCCGATCGTGGGTGACGGAAAGGTGCTGCGGTCGGAAAGGTGCTGCGGTCGGAAGGGTGACGCCGGGCGAAGGTGCCGGGGGGAGCCGCGGGGAGCTGGGGGGAGCTGGGGGGAGCTTCCCCCGCTCAGGCGGGAACGGCGGCGCCGGACGCGCGGTGTTCGGCGACCGCCCGTCCGATCTCCTCCGCGACGAGGTCGTGGTCGAGATCGAACGCCGCCGCCGCGCCCATCCCGGCGGCGACGACGACCTGGGCCCGCGGGTCGGCGACGTTGCCGACCGCCCAGACGCCGGGGACGCTGGTGCGGCCGGCCCGGTCGGTGGTGACCCAGCCGTTCTCGTCCCGGGCGCATTCCAGGCCGAAGAGCAGCGCGTCCCGGGGCACCGGCTGCGGGAAGACGAACACGGCCTCGCGCGGCACCACCCGGCCGTCGGCGAGTTCCACGCCGCGCAGCCGGTCGGCGTCCGTCACCAGCTGGGTGATCCGGCCTTCGACGACCCGGACGCCGCGGGCGGCGAGCCGCTCCCGCTCGGCCCCGGTCGGCGTGAGGGTGTGCGTGATCAGGACGACGTCCGCGGACCACTGCCGGAGCAGCAGCGCCTGGTTGACCGCGCCCGGGCCGGTGCCGAGCACGCCGAGCGGGCGGTCGCGGACCTCGTAGCCGTGGCAGTACGGGCAGTGCAGCACGTCGCGGCCCCAGCGTTCGAGCAGGCCCGGGAGCTCCGGGAGCCCGTCGCGCAGGCCGGTGGCGACGACCACCCGGCGCGCGTGCAGCACGGGGCCGCCCGCCAGGTGGACGGCGAAGCCCGTCCCCACGCCTTCGGCGTCCGCGACGCCCTCGACGTGGTCGACCCGGGCGTCGATCAGGTCGACCCCGTAGCCGGCGACCTCCGCCCGGCCGACCTCCAGCAGCGCCGCCGGGGGCATGCCGTCCCGGCTCAGGTAGCCGTGCATGTGGGCGGCGGGGGCGTTGCGCGGCTGGCCCGCGTCCACCACCGCCACCCGGCGCCGGGCCCGGCCCAGCACCAGCGCGGCGCTCAACCCGGCCGCGCCCGCGCCGACCACCACCGCGTCGTACTCGTCCCGGGGGGCCGTCGGCCCCGTCGTCCTCATCGTGTCGCCCATGGCGCTCACCTCCACCGCCAGGCTGCGACCGGACCAGCCATATCGGCAAGCTTTGTTGCCGTTTCCGCAAACGCCCGCGCCCACCCCGGCCACCGCCCGTCCGCTCCGCGCCACGGGCCCGGACTCCCCGAGTGGACGGGGATCCGGACCGACCCTTGCCATGGAGTGCACTCCAACTCCTAGCCTCTGACGCACCACCGACCCACCACCAGGGGGAGCAGCACCATGCGCTACCGCGTCCTCGGCGGCACCGGCATCGAAGTGAGCACCTACTGCCTCGGCACGATGATGCTCGGCTCCATCGGCAACCCCGACCACGACGACTGCGCCCGGATCATCAACACCGCGCTCGACCACGGCATCAACTTCGTGGACACCGCCGACATGTACTCGGCCGGCGAGTCCGAGGAGATCGTCGGCAGGACGCTGGCCGCCCGCGGCGACCGCGACGAGATCGTGCTCGCCACCAAGGGGCACTTCCCGATGGGCGAGGGCCACGGCCGCGGCGGCAACTCCCGGCGCTGGATCCTCCGGGCGGTCGAGGACAGCCTGCGCCGGCTGCGCACCGACCGGATCGACCTCTACCAGATCCACCGGCCGGACCACACCACCGACGTCGAGGAGACCCTGTCCGTCCTCGGCGACCTCGTCCGGGCCGGCAAGATCCGCGCCTTCGGCTGCTCCACCTTCCCCGCCGAACAGATCGTCGACGCGCACCACGTCGCCGAGCGCCACGCCCTGCCGCGCTTCCGCACCGAGCAGCCGCCGTACTCGCTGCTCGCCCGCGGCGTGGAGCGCGACGTGCTGCCCGTCGTCCAGCGGCTCGGCATGGGCGCACTGACCTGGAGCCCGCTCGCCTCCGGCTTCCTCACCGGCCGCTACCGCAAGGACCGCCCGGCCGACCTGACCACCGGCCGCCCGACCCTCCACCCGGGCCGCTTCGACCCGGCGCTGCCCACCACCGCGGCCAAGCTGGAGGCCGTCGAGGCCTTCACCGCCCTCGCCGGGGACCTCGGCCGCACCCTGCCCGAACTGGCCGTGGCCTTCCCGCTGGCGCACCCCGCCGTCACCTCGGTGATCCTCGGCCCGCGCACCCACGACCAGCTGGAGGCGGCCCTCAAGGGCGCCGACCTGGTCCTCGACGACGCCACGCTGGACCGCATCGACGCCATCGTCCCGCCCGGCACCAACGTCTACCACCCCGACGGCGTCTGGCAGCCCCCGTCCGTCACCACCCCCGCCCTCCGCCGCCGCCCCACCACGGACCGCCCGGCGGGATAGCCGGACCGGCCGCCCACGCCAGTGCGACACGGTGCATTACGGCGCGATACACTGACCCCATGAAGACCATCACGCAGCGCGAACTCGCAGCGCGGTCCAAGGCCGTGCTCGACGATGTCGAGGCCGGCGAGATCTACCACATCACCCGCAACGGCACCGAGATCGCCGAAGTCCGGCCGATCAGCGGTCGCCGCCGATTCGTCCCCGTCGAGGAACTCCAGCGAAAGTGGCGGAACGCGCCGACGGTCGACGCGGCGCGGATGCGCGCGGAAGCCGACGCCTTCTACGGCGATGAGGATCGGATCGGCGGCGACGACCCGTGGGAGCGGAAGTGACCGAGCGACACCAACGCGGACTGCTCGACACCTGCGTCGTGATCGATCTGCCGCAGATCGATCCACAGCTCCTGCCAGCCGATGCCGCACTGTCGTCCATCGTGCTGGCCGAACTCGCCCAGGGCGTCGCCATGGCCAAGGACCCGGTGCAGATGATGGCCAGGGCCCAGCGACTCGCGGACGTGGAGGCGGAGTTCGCCACTCTCCCCTTCGACCGCGAGGCGGCTCGGCGGTTCGGCACCCTGGTCGCCCTCACGATCCAGGCCAAGCGGGACCCCCGCCCCCGCCGCATGGACCTGATGATCGCGGCGACGGCGGCCGCCCACGGCCTGCCGCTCTACACGCGGAACGCGGGCGACTTCGTCGGCCTGGAGCAGGGCGTCGACGTCATCCCCGTGTGACGAACGGCCCCGCTCCAGCGGCGCCGTCGCCACTTCCGGACGGATCGCCACCACCGGCCGCCCCGCAGGAGGCCGGCTACTCCCTCGGGGCGGCGAAGCAGTGGACCACGACCGTGCGGTCGGCGGCCCACTGCTGTTCGCCGCTGCCGAGCCAGGTCCAGCCGAGGCGGCGGTAGCAGGCGTTCGCCGGGGCCGCGGTGGCGAGGACGTCGAGGACGGGGTGGAGGCCGAGCGCCCGCGCGTGCGCCACGGCGGCCGCCGCCAGCCGTGCGCCGATCCGGTGGCCGCGCGCCGTGGGCGCGACGTAGAGCCGGCCGATCACGGCGGTGAGTTCCGGGCGGCCGCCGGTGCGGCGGCTCCACAGGCCGGGGGCGACGTCGCCGGGGGCACTGCGGGAGAGGCCCACGTGGCCGACCGGGCGGCCGTCCAGTTCGGCGACCCAGGCGGCGAGCAGGCCCCCGGGGGTGAGCCAGGCGGCGGGGCGGTCGGGCCAGTCGGCGGGGTAGCCGTCGGTGGTGTGGACGTCGCCGAGCACCCGGACGCAGTCGGCGAGGTCGGTGACGCGGCGCCGTCGGACGGACACCCCTGCCCCGGCCTGCCGCGAGCCGGACGCGACGACGTTGGCGCGTTCTTCAAGGTCAGCCATGCCGGTACGTTACCGGCCGGGCCCCACCGCCGCAGCAGGTCGGCGACCCCGGTCGGATCCTCCTCGCCACCGACGACACCACCGACGACGCCACCGCCGCCCGCCGGCCGACGCTCCATCAGCCGAACGTGCGGCCGGGCGCTCCCGGGCGCACGGGCGGGCCGTCAGGCGATCGCGGCCGACACCACCGCCGCGACCGCGATGTTGCAGCTGGCCGAGACCCAGACCGCCGGGTGCGGCTCCGGCTCGACCAGGATCGTGCCGAGCCTGCCGGGCGTCAGCAGGTCCACCGCCCAGAAGGCGACGGCCATCAGCACCAGCCCGAGCAGGCCGTAGCAGGCGGTCGAGACCAGGCCCTTGGCGAAGTCCGCGTAGGTGTACATGATCGCGGTGAAGACGATGCCGCCGATGCCGAGCAACGCGGAGCTGAGCAGCACGGCGGCGTTGCGGTTGCGCTCGACCCAGATCTGGTGGCCGAGCCTGCCGGGCGTCAACAGGTCCACCAGGCCGACACCGAGGAGCAGCAGCACCACCCCGAGGGCTCCGTAGGCGGCCGCCGCGCCGAGCCCGTGCAGGATGTCGTTCATCGTGGTCCCAGCCCCCGGTCCGCTCGCCGATCCCCGACCGGCCTGGTCAAGGGTTGGCAAAAGATACCCCACCGGGGCGAGCGGCGGACCGGGGAAGCGGAGCCCCCTGGCGTCAGTCGGGTCAGTGTTCCTCGTGCACCAGGTGGTCGACGCAGGCGGCGATCGCGAGCAGCAGACCGGTGTCGGCGCCGTCGGCGATCTCCACGCCGTAGGTGTCCCGAATCCGGAACCACTTGCGGGAGATCCGGGCGAGGTCGTCGCCGTGGTGGTTCTCGATCCGGTAGTCCTTGTCGATCAGGTCGCCGTGGATCTTCAGCTCGCCGCCGGAGGCCAGCTCCACCAGGTACTTGTCACGGAACGGGGTGAACAGCTTCTCCCGGACGGTCGCGATCACCTCGCCGTCGGCGTCCTCGATCTTCATCGCGTCGCGGACGGTGAACGCCTTCTCCTTCACCACCGCGACCACCCGCCCGTGCGCGTCCTTCAGCTCGAAGGTGTGCCGCAGCCGCAGCACCTTGCCGTCCACCAGGTACGCCTTGTGGCCCCGGTCGTCCTCGATCCAGTAGTCGTCTCCGACTGCGAACAGCTTCTCCCTGACCAGGTACCGCACAGCGGCCTCCTCCGTGTCGACGTGACCCCCATTCGACCCGATCCCCCCACCCGCCGGGAAGCACCGCCACACACGGGCGTTCAATGGCGGCATGCGTCCCGACCCCACCGCCCCGCTGCACAGCGAGCGCCTCGACCTCCTCCCGATCGGCCCCGAGCACGCCGAGGAGCTGGCCGCCGCCCTCGCCGACCCCGCCCTGCACGCCTTCACCGGCGGCTCCCCGGCCACCGCCGACGACCTGCGCGTGCGCTACGCCCGGCTCGCCGCCGGCTCCCCCGACCCCGCCGAGACCTGGGGCAACTGGGCGCTGCGGCTGCGCGCCGACGGCCGCCTCACCGGCTACGTCCAGACCACCGTCAGCCCCGGGGCCGCCGATCTCGCCTGGGTCGTCGGCACCCCCTGGCAGGGCCGCGGCCTGGCCACCGAGGCCGCCCGCGCCCTGCTCTCCCACCTCGCCGCCGCCGGCGTCAGCACCGTCACCGCCCACATCCACCCCGACCACCACGCCTCCGCCGCCGTCGCCCGGGCCCTCGGCCTCACCCCCACCGACGAGCAGCAGGACGGCGAGACCCGCTGGCAGGCGGAGCTCCCCCGGCCCTGACCCGGACCTGACGCTCTCAGTCCTCCTCGCCCGGCGCCGGATGCGGGTTGACGGCCTGCCCGTCGATCGGCTGCCCCCAGTAGTCGTCGCCCTCGGCCCCCACGCAGTACCCGGACCCCTCCACCCACCCCCCGGCGTCCTGGCACTGCTCCGCGGTGACGTCACGCAGAACGGGCCGGGCGGCCGCCGAGGCGGCGCCGGCACCGGTGGCGAGCAGGACAGCGGTCGCGACCGTCAGGGCCGACCGGAGCAGGGGTGAGGTGATCATGCGGACAACGACAGCACGAACCCCACCCCCCCACCCCACCGACACGCCCGCCACCCCCGACCACGACCACCGCCCCGGAATGCCGCCCGACCACGATGCGGTTGGATACAGACATGGCATCTCGTGCACGTGTACGCGCCCCCGAGCTGGTCGGGGCAGGCGGTTGGCTGAACACCGGTGGCAAGGAGCTGACGCTCGCCGACTTCCGGGGCAAGATCACCATCCTGGACTTCTGGACCTTCTGACACCCAACTCCCTTCGGAATTAAACGAGTTTGAGTGTGATGCCGCTCGATGCCACGCGCACCCGGTTACCGGATGCTCGGGTTCGGAAAATGATCAGCGTCTCGGCACGAGGCTTGCGAGAATCCCGCAAGAGTTGTGGCGGCTGCGCTCGGTCGGCTCGCGGTCGGTGGGGTTGCTCGTACGCGAGGAGGAGTGCCATGTTCGAGAACGTCGCCGGGCTACAGCCCGAGGTAGCCGCGCAGTGGACCGCGCTGGTCGAGGAGTGTCGTCCTGTGCTCGCGAGCGAGGGTATGGATGCGGTGCAAGCCCTGCTGGTCGAACGCGGGACGAGCATCGTCCCGGCAGTCGCCGTCACCAAGGCTCTGCTCGGGTGGGAGGATACCCCGCTCCTGGTCGCTCGGGAGATCGTCGAGACCAGCCCCGCACGCGCAGCAGCCGCCTGAACCGGGACGCCCGGAATGCGGACACCGCCCGTGCGGTTTGATTGAGGCATGGCATCTCGTGCACGTGTACGCGCCCCCGAGCTGGTCGGGGCAGGCGGTTGGCTGAACACCGGTGGCAAGGAGCTGACGCTCGCCGACTTCCGGGGCAAGATCACCATCCTGGACTTCTGGACGTTCTGCTGCGTCAACTGTCTGCACGTCCTGGACGAGCTGCGGGAGTTGGAGGAGAAGCACCGGGACACCGTGGTGATCGTCGGGGTGCACTCGCCGAAGTTCGTGCACGAGGCGGACCACCAGGCCGTGGTGGACGCGGTCGCCCGGTACGAGGTGCACCACCCGGTGCTGGACGATCCGGCGCTGGCGACGTGGAAGCAGTACGCCGTGCGGGCCTGGCCGACGCTGGTGGTGATCGACCCGGAGGGGTACGTGGTCGCCCAGCACGCGGGTGAGGGCCACGCGCACGCGATCGCGCGGCTGGTGGAGGAGTTGGAGGCCGAGCACGCGGCGAAGGGCACGCTGCGCCGGGGCGACGGCCCGTACGTGGCGCCGGAGCCGACCGCGGGGGATCTCAAGTTCCCGGGCAAGGCGGTCCGGCTGCCCGGCGGGCACTTCCTGGTCGCCGACTCCGGCCACCACTCGCTGGTGGAGCTGGCCGAGGACGGCGAGACGGTGGTCCGCCGGATCGGCGACGGGCAGCGCGGTCTGGTGGACGGCACCAGCCCCCGGTTCAGCGAGCCGCAGGGGCTGGCGCTGCTGCCGGAGGGCTCGGACTTCGACGTGATCGTGGCCGACACCGTCAACCACGCGCTGCGCGGGGTGCGGCTGGCGGACGGCTCCGTGGCCACGCTGGCGGGCACCGGCCGCCAGTGGTGGCAGGGTTCGGCGACCGAGGGCCCGGCCCGCGAGGTGGACCTCTCCTCGCCGTGGGACGTCGCCTGGTTCGACGGCCGGGTGTGGATCGCGATGGCCGGCGTGCACCAGCTGTGGGCGTACGACCCGGCCGCCGGCACGGTCGGCGTCGCGGCCGGCACCACCAACGAGGGCCTGGTGGACGGGCCCGTCGGCGAGGCCTGGTTCGCCCAGCCGTCCGGTCTGGCGGTCTCGGCGGACGGCGAGCGGCTGTGGGTGGCCGACTCGGAGACGTCCGCGATCCGGTGGGTTTCACGTGAAACCGGGGCGGTCCACACCGCCGTCGGCACCGGCCTCTTCGACTTCGGCCACCGGGACGGCGCGGCCGAGCAGGCGCTGCTCCAGCACCCGCTGGGCGTCACCGTGCTGCCGGACGGCTCGGTGGCGATCAGCGACACCTACAACCACGCGCTGCGCCGCTTCGACCCTGCGAGCGGCGAGGTCACCACGCTGGCCACCGACCTGCGCGAGCCGTCCGGCGCGGTCCTGGTGGACGGGGACATCGTGGTGGTCGAGTCGGCCCGGCACCGGCTGACCAGGCTGCGGCTGCCGGAGGAGGCGGTGCGGGTCGAGTCGGTCGCGCACCGCACCCGGCGGGCGGCCACCGAGGTCGCGCCGGGCGCGTTCCGGCTGGACGTGGTGTTCTCGGCGCCGAGCGGCCAGAAGCTGGACGAGCGGTACGGCCCGTCCACCCGGCTGCTGGTCAGCGCGACCCCGCCCGAGCTGCTGGTCTCCGGCGCGGGCGCGGACAGCGACCTGTCGCGCGAGCTGGTCCTCTCCGAGGAGGTCGCCGAGGGCGTGCTGCACGTCTCGGCGATGGCCGCGTCCTGCGACGACGATCCGGAGATCGAGTTCCCGGCCTGCCACGTGCACCAGCAGGACTGGGGCGTGCCGGTGAAGCTGGTCGCCGACGGCGCGCGCCGGCTGCCGCTGGTGCTCGCCGGCCTGGAGTAGCCCTGGAGTGGCTCGTCCAGTGCGGAAGGGGCCTGGCGGAGCGTACTCCGCCGGGCCCCTTCGCCGTTGAGGGGGGATCAGCCCGGGATCAGCCCTCCAGGAACGCCTTGATCGCACTGGCCAGCAGGTACGGGTCCTCGGCGCCGCACAGTTCGCGCGCCGAGTGCATGGACAGCGCCGCGATGCCGCAGTCCACCGTCTTGATGCCGAGGCGCGCCGCGGTGATCGGGCCGATGGTGGTGCCGCAGGGCATCGCGTTGTTGGACACGAAGGACTGCCACGGCACGCCGGCCTTCTCGCAGGCGGCCGCGAACACCGCCCGGCCGACGCCGTCGGTCGCGTAGCGGTTGTTGACGTTGACCTTGAGGATCGGCCCGCCGTTCGGCAGCGGGTGGTGGCCCGGCTCGTGCCGCTCGGCGTAGTTCGGGTGGACGGCGTGGCCCATGTCGGAGGAGAGGCAGATCGTCCCGGCGAGCGCCCGGGCGCGGTCCTCCGGGGTGCCGCCGCGCGCGTGGACGGTGCGGTCGAGGACGTTGCCGAGCAGCGGGCTCTGCGCGCCGGTGTCCGACTCGCTGCCGGTCTCCTCGTGGTCGAAGGCGGCCAGCACCGGGATGTACGGCAGGTCGGCGGCGCCCTCGGCGGAGGCGACGGCGGCCAGCGCGGCGGTGGCGGCGTGGACGGACAGCAGGTTGTCCAGGCGCGGGCCGGCCAGCAGCTCGCGGTCGCGGCCCAGGTAGGCGGCCGGCTGGACGTCGTGCGTCATCAGGTCCCAGCCCGCCACGTCGGCGGCGTCCACGCCGGCGCGCTCGGCGACGTAGGAGATCAGCGAGCCCTCGTCGACCGGGCCGAGGCCCCAGATCGGGGTGAGGTGGCGCTGCTTGTCGAGCTTCATGCCGTCGTTGACCTGGCGGTCCAGGTGGATCGCGAGCTGCGGCACCCCCAGCAGCCGGGCGGCGGCCGCGGCGGATCACCCGGCAGGGGCGCACGGACGGCTCGCGCCGGGGCGCGCCC
>NZ_JBHWIJ010000157.1:10441-11384 GCF_042732255.1 Kitasatospora sp. NPDC059803
GTCAGGCCGTCTTTGCCCTGGCGGACCAGGTGGATCGCGTGCTGCGGCCCCCGAAGCAGCGGCTCGTCCCGCTGGACGAGCCGCGAGCTGCCGTCCTTCAGCGCGAGGCGGCCGGAGAGCCCGAGGTCACGGTCCAGCCAGGTGTTCAGCGGGACGCCGCCGTAGATCTCCACGGCGACCTGGCGCCAGCCGGCCGAGCCGGTGTCCGGCACCGGCTTGACCCGCAGGTTCGGCGAGTCGGTGTGGGTACCGACCACCCGGAACGGGGTCTCGGGGCGGGCGCTCTCCGGCAGGTACCAGGCGATCAGGGCGCCGCCCCGGATCAGGTAACGGCCGCCGGCGGCGCCGTCCCAGACGTCGGTCTCGGCGACCTGCCGGAAGCCTGCCTTCTCCAGCCGCTCGGCGGCGCTCGCGACCGCGTGGTACGGGGACGGCGAGGTGCCGAGGAACGCGATCAGATCGTCGCTGTGCGTCCGGTCGAAGAATGCCTGGCGGGCGGCGGCGGTCGACATACTGCTCCTGAGTCGAGGGAGGGCTGAAGCCGGATGGGGAGTCGGCTTCGCACCTTGAGCATATGCCCGTACACGGACAGGGAATTCGGAACCTCCCAACGGATGCAGAACGAGGACACAACCGTGAAGTGACGCCGTGCCGAACTCCGTACACCCAGAGATCCGCCCCGGTCGCGGACGGTCATCGCCATGCCCGAGACCGTGCCGCCGGCCCCGTGCAACAGGTGCGAAACGGGCGAACTCGGCGACGGGTGCGGGGCGGCGAACGGGCGGCGCGCGGGACCACGAACGGACAGCGTGCGGGGCGGCGAACGGGCAGCAACGGGGGGGGGGCGGGGGGGGGGGCGGCGCCGGGCTGCCGGCGCGGGGTGTTGGGGGGCGCGGTGGGGGTTGGGAGCGGAGCCGCGCGCCCGGCGCGGGGGGGCGGGCGG
>NZ_JBHWIJ010000157.1:11394-18786 GCF_042732255.1 Kitasatospora sp. NPDC059803
CCGCGCGCCCCCCTCACTTCCTGGGGGGCCTGTCTGGCACGCTCCTGCCAGGCGGGGCGGGGCGGGGCCGGGCCCCCGCACCCCCCCCCCGAGAGGGTGGTGTCAGGCGGTCGGAGAGGTGTCACGCCCCTCGCGGCGCCCTTGGGGGCGCGGCGGCGGGTGACGGGTGGGGCGAGGGCCTCAGAAGGCCTCCTCCGCCAGGTCCATGATCTCGTTGTCGATGCCCTCGGCGATCAGCCGCTGCGGGGCGACGGTCGGCAGGACGTTCTTGGCGAAGAAGCGGGCCGCCGCGACCTTGCCCTGGTAGAACGGGACGTCCTTCTCCGAGGCGCCGGCCTCCAGCTTGGCCAGGGCCACCGCGGCCTGACGCAGCAGCAGCCAGCCGACGACGACGTCGCCGGAGACGAGCAGCAGGCGGGTGGTGTTGAGGCCCACCTTGTACATGTTCTTGACGTCCTGCTCGACCGAGGTGAGGTCGGCCAGCAGCTTGCCCACGATGGCGTCCAGGTCGCCGACGGCCTTGGCGAGCAGCTCGCGCTCGGCGGCCAGGGCGTCGCCGCCCTCGGCCGCGCCGAGGAACTTCTGGATCTGCTCGGACAGCGCGGTG
The DNA here is from genome assembly GCF_042732255.1 of Kitasatospora sp. NPDC059803. Classification (NCBI taxonomy): domain Bacteria; kingdom Bacillati; phylum Actinomycetota; class Actinomycetes; order Kitasatosporales; family Streptomycetaceae; genus Kitasatospora; species Kitasatospora sp. NPDC059803. Next base: position 12,002 of record NZ_JBHWIJ010000157.1, read on the forward strand.
AGCGCCTGGCCGCCGTCCTTGACGATCTTGCGGAAGAAGAAGTCCTGGCCCTGGATCGCGGTGGTGCCCTCGTAGAGGGTGTCGATCTTGGCGTCCCGGATGTACTGCTCGATCGGGTACTCCTGCAGGTAGCCGGAGCCACCGAAGGTCTGCAGGGACTGGGCGAGCTGCTCGTAGGACTTCTCGGAGCCGTAGCCCTTGACGATCGGCAGCAGCAGGTCGTTGAGGCGCTCGGCGGCCTCGTCGCGCTCGCCGCGCAGGCCGGCGGCCACCATGTCGTCCTGGACGGACGCGGTGAACAGGACCAGCGCGCGCATGCCCTCGGCGTAGGCCTTCTGGGTGAGCAGCGAGCGGCGCACGTCCGGGTGGTGGGTGATGGTGACGCGCGGGGCGGTCTTGTCCAGGAACTGCGAGATGTCGGCGCCCTGCACGCGCTCCTTGGCGTACTCCAGGGCGTTCAGGTAGCCGGTGGAGAGGGTGGCGATGGCCTTCGTGCCGACCATCATCCGGGCGAACTCGATGATCTTGAACATCTGGCGGATGCCGTCGACCTTCTCGCCGAGCAGCCAGCCCTTGGCCGGGTGCTTGGCACCGAAGGTCATCTCGCAGGTGTTCGAGGCCTTGAGGCCCATCTTGTGCTCGACGTTGGTGGCGTAGGCGCCGTTGCGCTCGCCCAGCTCGCCGGTCTCCCAGTCGAAGTCGAACTTGGGGACGATGTACAGGCCCAGGCCCTTGGTGCCGGGCTTGCCGCCCTCGGGGCGGGCCAGCACCAGGTGGATGATGTTCTCGGACATGTCGTGCTCGCCCGAGGTGATGAAGCGCTTCACACCCTCGATGTGCCAGGAGCCGTCCTCCTGCTTGATCGCCTTGGTGCGGCCGGCGCCCACGTCCGAGCCCGCGTCGGGCTCGGTGAGGACCATGGTGGCGCCCCAGAGGCGGTCGGTCATCCGCTGGGCGACCTTCTTCTGCTCCTCGGTGCCCTCGTCGTGGACGACGCCGGCGAAGGCGGGGCCGGAGGAGTACATCCAGATGGCCGGGTTGGAGCCCAGGACCTGCTCGGCGTAGGCCCAGATCAGGGAGGACGGGGTGACCTGGCCGCCGATCGCCTCCGGGATGCCCAGACGCCACCACTCGGCGTCCATGTAGGTCTGGTAGCTCTTCTTGAAGGTGGCCGGGACCGGCGCGGTGTTGGTCTCGGGGTCGAAGACCGGCGGGTTGCGGTCGCTGTCGACGAAGGACGCGGCGAGGTCGTTCTCGGCGAGGCGCGAGATCTCGCTCAGGATGTTCTTCGCGGTCTCGACGTCCATGTCCGCGAACGGTCCGGAGCCGTAGACCTGCTCGCGACCGAACACCTCGAAGAGGTTGAACTCCACGTCCCGCAGGTTGGACTTGTAGTGACCCATGGCCGTTTTCTCCGGTTCGTCGCTTCCGGGAGACCGCCGCGTTCGGGCGCCCCGTACCCACCAGTACGCATCATGATGCTACCCAGCGGTAACTTGGGCAAGCCCCTGGCGGTGAATCCGCTATGAACGTGGTCACGTCCCACAAGGCGGGACGACCAGTCCTTGTCAGGATCGACGCCCGCACGGGCGGGTGCGCTCCCGATAGCCTGTCCGTGTGTACGGATATGACCAGAACGCATACCCGGGCGACCCCTACCAGCAGCAGGCGGGTCCGCAGCCGGGCATGAACGGCATGCCCGGCCCCGACGCCTACGGCGCGCAGTCGCAGGCGTCCCAGCAGTCCCTCTACCCCGAGCCCTCCCCGCCGTCGCTGGCGGACGCCGTCCGGGCGTTCACCACGGGCTCGATGGCGGTCGAGGACTTCCAGGCCATCTTCATCACCTCGAAGGTGCACTGCCCTCGCGGCGAGCGGCCCGGCTTCCTGGCGCTGCACAACACGCCGACGCCGGTGATCCCGATGTTCAGCTCGCTGAAGGAGCTGCGCCGCTACGCCGGCAAGGACTCCAAGCACTTCACCGTCACCGGCGCCGAGGTCCTGGACCTGCTGCCGACCGGCTACGGCTTCGCGCTGGACATGGAGGGCGAGCACCGGATGGTGTTCGACGCCAAGGCGGTCGAGCAGATGGTCGACTTCACCATGCGCCGCATGTACGGCTGACCCATCCTGGAGGAGGAGCCCCGCGCTCCTTCGTCACCATATGGTTCAACTTTCAACTTGCTTGTTGTTGAGAATTGAACTAACCTCGTGGACGTAGGCCAGAGGAACCCCCCGAAGGAGGCCGACATGCCCGCCGTGACCGTCGACAACCCGCTGACCCTGCCGCGCGTCGCCACCCCCGACCCCGCCGCCACCAGCGCCCGGCCGGTCCTCACCATCGCGACCGCACCCGAGGGCTTCGAAGGCGAGGGCTTCCCCGTCCGCCGCGCCTTCGCCAAGATCAACACCAAGCACCTCGACCCGTTCATCATGATGGACCAGATGGGCGAGGTGGAGTACGCCGCCGGCGAGCCCAAGGGCACGCCCTGGCACCCGCACCGCGGTTTCGAGACGGTCACCTACCTGATCGACGGCGAGTTCATCCACAAGGACTCGCACGGCGGCGGCGGCCACCTCGGCGGCGGCGACACCCAGTGGATGACGGCCGGCTCGGGCATCCTGCACATCGAGACGCCGCCGGAGTCGCTGGTGGCCACCGGCGGCCTGTTCCACGGCATCCAGCTGTGGGTCAACCTCCCGGCCTCCGACAAGATGGCCGCCCCGCGCTACCAGGACATCCACGGCGGCCACGTCAAGCTGCTCTCCACCCCGGACGGCGGCGCGATCCTGCGGCTCATCGCGGGCGAGCTGGACGGCCACCGGGGCCCGGGCGTCACCCACACCCCGATAACCCTGCTGCACGCCAGCATCACCCCGGGCGCGCAGGTCACCCTGCCGTGGCGGCCGGACTTCAACGCGCTCGCCTACGTCCTCAACGGCGACGGCACCGTAGGCGCCGAGGGCCGCCCGATCCACACCGGGCAGGCGGCCGTGTTCGGCGAGGGCGACACCATCACCATCACCGCCGACACCAAGCAGGACTCCCGCCACCCCAACCTGGACGTGATCCTGCTCGGCGGGCAGCCGATCCGCGAACCGGTCGCCTGGTACGGGCCGTTCGTGATGAACAGCCACCGCGAACTGGAACAGGCCATGCGGGACTTCCAGTCCGGCCGGTTCGGCCACCCGATCGACTGACGGCACCGCCCCCGGCGACGCCTCGGCCGTCCTCCGCGCGCTACAGGAGCGCGTAGACGGCCGAGGCGTCGTCGTGCGCCTTGCCGCGCGGCCAGCGCTCGCAGGCGGCGTCCGCCCGCTCGACCTCGCGGACCTGCGCGATCAGTTCGCCCGGACCGGACTCGGCGAGCAGCCGCAGCGCGTCCGCCCAACTCCCCAGCCCGAAGCGCTCGGTGAAGCGCGAGGCGCCGTCGGTGAGCGCGGCCAGCGCGTGCAGCCGCTCCAGCCGGACGAAGCCGGTCTCGGCGTGCCCGGCCGCCTTCGGGCTGGCCGCGGCGATCCACGGACCGTTGCCCCGGTTGCGGGCGGACCGGACGGCCAGCGCGTACTCCAGGTGCAGCGCGGCCCGCTCGGCCGAGCCGGGGACGGTCGCCCAGACCTGCCGGCGCAGTTCCTCCCCGCCGGGGAAGCGCTGGTTGTCCCCGATCACCTTCGGCGGGCCGTCCTTGTACTCCAGCACCAGCAGCGAGTCGCCGAGCACCAGGTACTCCAGCGACTCGCCGTGCCGGCGGGCCGCCACCACCATCGCCGCGGGGGTGTTGGGGTGGCCCAGGTCGCAGCGGCCGCCGTGCAGCGCGGCCGTCTCCACGATGGCGTCGGCCAGGCACTCGGCGATCGAGCGGTCCACCCGGTCGGTGAGCCGGGCGAGCAGGTGCACGCCCAACCGGCGGACGTACCAGGCGGTTCCGTGCCGGCACCCGGACTCCAGGCCGGTCGGCGAACTCGCACCGTCCAGCAGTACCAGCGCCTCCGGCGAGGCCGCCGCGAAGTCCTCGCTCTCGCGGTCCGGCCGCCGTGCTTCCCCTGCGAGCTGTAGCTGCATCCCGACAGTGTGGCCGCCGCCCCCGGCCCGCGCCCAGACCCCTGCGCCGGTGTGGCGCGGGCCGGTCGCCGCCGCCCGGTGGCAGCCGGGGCAATCCGGTCATACCGTCGAATAACGACCGGACAATTCGGCCAATCAGGGCCTGTCAGGTTTGGGATCACCTTCGGGTGTCCGGGCGGCCCGGGACTGACGAGGAGCAGGAGATGTTCTGGGAGTTCATCGTGCTAGTGGCCGCCTCGACCGGCTTTCCGACCGCCGCGCTGCTCTTCCTGATCGGCGGGCCGCGCTTCCCCGACGAACAGCGCGGCGGCCGGCACGCCTAGCTCTCCGAACCGGGCTATCCGGGCCCGCGTTCCTAGGCCTTCCAGACCGGGTCCCGCCCGAGCAGGGCCAGCGCGCGGTCGAACCGGCCGCCCGCCGTACCCGCTTCGAGGCGCGGTGCGAACGCCTTGCCCGGCACCCGGTTCTCCGGTGCGGCCGGGACGGCCTCGGCGACCGCCAGCAGGGTCGCCGCCAGCTCCTCGTCGCCGTCCACGACGGCGGTGAACGGGGCCTGGACACCGAGCGCGGCCGCGACGTCCCAGCCGTGCACCAGGGTGTCGAGCAGGTGGAAGCCGACCGCGTGCGCCAGCGGGAAGGGGCCGCCGTGCTGGATCTCCGGCAGCCAGACGTCGCGCCCGGCCGCCGCGGCCTCGCGGAACGCCGCGGTGAGCTCGGCGCCCGTGCGGCGGAAGGCGCCCGCCGGGTCGTCGCCGACCGGGGCGTCGGCCCAGAGCGCGAGGTCGGGCCCGGCGCCGCGGGCGGCCGCGGCGAAGCCCTGGTGCTGGCCGACGATGTGCTCCATCAGCCGGCGCAGCGTCCAGCCCGCGCACGGGCTCGGCAGCTCCAGCTGGTCGGGCCGCAGGCCGTCCACCACTTCGGCGGCCAAGTCCAGCGATCGGGCGTGCAGTTCGACGAGTTCTCCGGCACGGCTCATGCGGCGCTGACCTCCTGACCGGCCGACAGGAAGCCGATCGCGTTGTCGATGACGGTGGGCTCGGCGACGATCCGGCGGTGGCCGAGCCCTCGGGTGACCAGTAGTTCCAGCCGGTCACCGTACGCGGCTTTCAGGCGCCGCGCGTGCGATATTCCGACCACGTCGTCGCCCTCGTCGTGCGCCACCAGGATCGGCAGCGGCACCTCCTCGGGCCGGTGCGCAGCGTCGAAGCGCCGCCACGGGTCCTCGGTGCCGGCGAACAGCTCGTGCTCGATCCGGTGCCGCAGGTCCCGCTCGATCACCGGGCCGAGGCCGAGCCCGGCGCAGAACGCGCCCGGCAGGTAGGCGAATTCGCTGACCCCGGCGAGGGCGACCAGCCGCCCGGCCCGGACTCCCTCGCGCAGCGCCAGGAACGCCCCGGCCACGCCCAGCGAGTGCGCCACGATCGCCTCGAACCCGCCGTAGTCGTCCTGGAGTTGCCCGGCGACGGCGCGGTACTCCAGCACCGTGGTGGCCCGGCCGCCGGAGTCGCCGTGGCCCGGCGCGTCGAAGGCGACCGGGCTCAGCCCGAGCGCGCGCAGCCGGGGCACGTAGGGGGCGAAGCGCGAGGCGCGGGAGCGCCAGCCGTGCATCAGCAGCACCGGCCGGGCGCCGTCGCCCCAGCGGTAGACGACGACCTCCTTGCCGTTCACGGTGATCCGCTCGACGGCGGCCTGCCGGTGGGTCTCCCGCTCGGCGGGGCGGACGGCGCTGCGCCGCAGCGGACGCTGGAACAGCTCGTACGCGGCGCGGCCGGCCAGCCGGGGCGCCAGGTGCGAGGTGGTGTTGAGGGCGGTGCGAACCAGTGCGAGGGCCGGGTCCATGCGGTCTCCCTGTCGGTGCGGACGGGCGTGCCGGGGTGCGGGGGCCGTACTGGGTCCGGATATTAGCACGACCGTTCGTACAGTTTTATGGACGGGAAGTCCGCCGCCCACCCCCGGGCTACCCTGGCGGCACACACCGCGACGGCGACGGCGACGACGAGAACTGAGGTGGCCGATGGCCGGATCGACCACGGACGGACGGGTCCTGCGCGGCGAGGAGACCCGCCGGGCCGTGCTGCACCGCGCCGTCACGATCGCCTCCGTCGAAGGCCTCGGCGCACTCTCCATCGGCCGCCTCGCCACCGACCTCGGGCTCAGCAAGAGCGGCGTGTTCGCCGGCTTCGGATCCAAGGAGGAGCTCCAACTCGCCACCGTCCGCGCCGCCCGCCGCATCTTCGCCGACGCCGTCGTCGCCCCGGTCGCCGACACCCCGCCCGGCCTCGCCCGAGCCCGCGCCCTCTGCGAGAGCTGGCTCGCCTACTCCCGGGCCCGGATCTTCCCCGGCGGCTGCTTCTTCTACGAGGTCACCGCCGAGTTCGACGCCCGCCCCGGCGCCGTCCGGGACGCCCTCGCCGACTGCGCCCGCGAGTGGCGCCAGGTGATCGCCGACGCCCTCGCCGAGGCCCGCGCCACCGGCGGCCTGCGGCCCGACACCGACCTCGACGACCTCGCCTTCGCCCTGATCGCCCTCCTGGAGACGGCCAACTCCCAGGCCGTGCTGCACGACGAGGACATCCCCTACCAGCGGGCCGCCCGCCTCCTGCTGCGCCTGCTGCGCGCCGAGGCCACCGACCCGGCCGACCCGGCGCTCGCCTAGAAGACTGATGAAGATGTTGGGTTCTGGCCCCGCCGCGTGAGCGGCGGGGGCCGAAAGGTGTGTGGGCGG
>NZ_JBHWIJ010000158.1:0-11936 GCF_042732255.1 Kitasatospora sp. NPDC059803
CCGCGCCACGCCCACCCACCGGCCCCCCCGCCCGGCAACGCCGTACAGCCCCCCCGGAGCCGGGGGGAGAGCTCGGGGGCGGCTCTGATGATCGCCGTTCCGTGCGCCCCGGGGGGTGTGGGTCGGACGGTCGGTCGATCGGTCTTCGGTGGACGCCACCCCTCCCGGGGCGGCCTGGTTGTCCTCGCGGCACGCATGCGGACCCGCCGTCGGGGGCGACCCCGCAAGCGGCTCCGCCCATGGCTGCGGCTCGCTGTCCATCGGTGATGACACTACGTCAACAGCCCTTCCGCGCCGAGCGCCTTCAGCGATTCCCCACATCATCTTCACCCCGCCCCGGGCGGCCCTCCGGGAGCCCCGACGACCTGGCCCGACCGGGCGTCGGGCCCGTCCGACCGGCCGGTGACAACCGAACGGCCCGCGAGGACCAGAGGTCCCCACGGGCCGTTCAGCGCTGTCCGGACAACCCTCCGGAGGGGGTTCACGACCTGACGGGCGACACCGCTCAGACGGCGGTGAAAGCGCCCTCCAGGATGTCCAGGCCCTCGGCCAGGAGGTGCTCCGCGATGACCAGCGGCGGCAGGAAGCGCAGCACGTTGCCGTAGGTGCCGGCGGTCAGCACCACCAGGCCCTCGGCGTGGCAGGCCTTCGCGATGGCCGCGGTGGCCTCCGCGTTCGGCTCCTTGCCGCCCGGCTTCACCAGCTCGACGGCGATCATCGCGCCGCGGCCGCGGATCTCGCCGACGATGTCGAACTTCTCCTGCATCGCCCGCAGGCGGCCCAGCATGATCTCGCCGATCCGCTGCGCCTTGCCGTTGAGGTCCTGCTCCTTCATCGTCTCGATGGCGCCCAGCGCGGCCGCACAGGCCACCGGGTTGCCGCCGTAGGTGCCGCCCAGGCCGCCCGCGTGCGCGGCGTCCATGATCTCGGCGCGACCGGTCACCGCCGCCAGCGGCAGACCGCCGGCGATGCCCTTCGCGGTGGTGATCAGGTCCGGGACGATGCCCTCGTCCTCACAGGCGAACCACTGGCCGGTACGGCAGAAACCGGTCTGGATCTCGTCCGCGACGAACACGATGCCGTTCGCCTTCGCGTACTCCACGATCGCCGGCAGGAAGCCCTTGGCCGGCTCGATGAAGCCGCCCTCGCCCTGGATCGGCTCGATGATGATCGCGGCGACGTTCTCGGCGCCGATCTGCTTGTTGATGATCTCGATCGCCTGCGCGGCGGCCTCGGCGGCGCAGTTCTCCGCACCCGTCAGCCAGCGGTACGGGTAGGCCACCGGCACCCGGTAGATCTCCGGGGCGAACGGGCCGAAGCCCTGCTTGTACGGCATGTTCTTCGCCGTCAGGCCCATGGTCAGGTTCGTACGGCCGTGGTAGCCGTGGTCGAACACCACGACGGCGGTGCGCTTGGTGTAGGCGCGGGCCACCTTCACCGCGTTCTCGACCGCCTCGGCGCCCGAGTTGAACAGCGCGGTGCGCTTGTCGTGGTCACCCGGGGTCAGCTCGTTCAGCTGCTCGGCGACCGCCACGTAACCCTCGTACGGGGTCACCATGAAACAGGTGTGGGTGAAAGCGGCCAGCTGCTCGCTCGCCTTCGCCACCACGGCCTCGGCGCTGTTGCCGACGTTCGTCACGGCGATGCCGGAGCCGAAGTCGATCAGCGAGTTGCCGTCCACGTCCTCCAGCACGCCGCCGTTGGCACGGGACACGTACACCGGCAGGGTGGTGCCGACACCGGCCGCCACCGCACCCAGCTTGCGGGCCTGCAGCTCCTGCGACTTCGGACCGGGGATCGCAGTGACCAGGCGGCGCTCCTGCGGGAGCGGCGTTGCGGCGCTCATGGGGTTCTCCAGACTTCTCGGCTCGGTGCTTCGCAGGCTACGGCCGCCCTCCCCGGCCGGGCATGCGCCACTCGGTAGCACTGAGCCGTCCGACTTGTCCGGCACGGCCAGCGCGGGTGGTGCGACTGCCAGCAGGCCCCGCTCCACTACATTGAGCGCGGGCGTGTCGCCGGTACGGCGGCATGGGTATGGCGGCACCGACGGCGATCGGGCCGGGCGGGCGAGGGAGCGGGGCCGTACATGGCGCACGACGGGGCACACCACCACACCGATCGGACCACCACCGGACCCCCGGCCCCCATGCCCCGCCAACGGCCCGGCACCCGCACCGACGGGGCCCCCGCCTTCGACCTCCCCACCTGGGCCGCGGCCCCGCGCCCGGAAGCCGAACCCGGCGTCTACCGGCTGGGCTACCGCCCGCTCGACCCGGAACGGGCGGAGGCGGCCCAGGTCGCGGCCTGGCCGCTGCTCCTGCGGGCGGGCCTCAACGCGCTGGTGGGGTGGTTCGCCTATCTCTACGGCACGCAGCTTCTGATGTACGTGCTCGTGTGGTTCGGCGGACAGGCCGGCATCGGCCCGCTCGCGTCGCCGTCCGAGTCCGAGGCCATGTTCACGCTGCTGGTGGCCAACGCGCTCGTGATCGGCGTCGTCATCAAGCTCTTCGGCCGGATGGGCCGTTGGCCCGAGGTGTGGCGGCGGTACGTATCGCCGTTGCTGTCGCGGGCGGTGACGCAGGAGCAGCCCGCCGAGGAGGGCGTGGCGGTGGCCCAGGTGGTGCGGCGGCTGGACCCGTGGGGCGGGCTGCGGCAGGGCGGGGCGGCCGAGGCGGCGGGGCGGCTGGAGGGGGAGGCGGTCGGGGACGTCGACTACGTGCGGATCCAGCGGGCGTGGGAGTCGGCGCAGGCGGATCCGGCGTTCGTGCCGGCCTTCGTCGAGCAGGTGGTGGCGCGCGGTGGGGCGGCCTTCGCGCACCCTTCGGAGTCGCGGGAGCTGGCGGACCGGGCTGAGCGGCACGATCTGCTGCTGGGCCAGGTCTGCCTGGGGACGGCCCAGGACGTGCCGAAGAACCCGCTGAGCCATCGGGCGGCCGGGTTCGCGCTGGATCCGGCGCTGCTGGGCACGTCGCTGCTGGCGGTGGGTCCGGCGGGGACGGGGAAGACGGCGCGGCTGGCGCGGCCGGTGGCGGAGGCGTTGTGTCTGCAGGCGCTGGCCGGTACCGCGTGTGTGGTGGTGGTGGGGGCGGCGGACGCGGATCTGGGCCCGGACGCCTGGTACGACGTGGTGATCGCGCCCGGTGATCCGGCGTCGGTGTACGGGCTGGACCTCTACGGTGCGGCGCAGGATCCGGACGAGGCGGCCGCCCGGCTGGCCGAGGCGCTGCTGCCGGACGAGTTGACGGCGCGCGCGGAGAACGCCCGGACGGCGCTGCAGCAGGTGGTGGGCCCGTTCCACGCCGCGTACGCCCGCTATCCGGGGGTGCGGGAGCTGCGGGCGCTGCTGGCCGGTGAGCCGGACGTGCTGGCGGCTCTGGTGAAGGCGCTCGGGGTGGCGGGCCGGCTGGCCGTGTACGAGCGGGACCTGGAGCACCGGGAGCGTCAGCGCGGCCGGGCGGACGATCCCGGGGCGCTGCTGGCGGACCGGCTGGCGCTGTTGGACCGGCCGGCCTTCGAGGGCGCCTTCGCGACGGACGGCACGGGGCGGCCCCCGTTCGCGATGCGGGTGCTGGACCATCCGTTGCGGGTGCGGGTGAAGTTGCCGGAGCGCAGCCATCCGGAGGCCGCGCGGATGCTGTCCCGGTTGGTGGTGGGTCAGTTCGTGCAGGCGGCGGGGGCCCGTACGGACCGTTCGCTGTTCGCGGGCCTGGTGGTGGACGACGCGTCGGCGGCGCTGGACGCGACCGCTGTGCGCGGGGTGCAGCGGATGCGGGGGGTGAACGCGGGCGCGGTGCTGCTGCTGCGCACGCTGGTGGATCTGCCGGAGGCGCTGCGGGCGCCGTTGTTCGGCGCGGTCGGCTGCCGGATGGCGTTCCCGGGGATCGCGCCGTGGGACGGCCGGCTGTTCTCGGAGGCCTGGGGGACGCACCTGGTGCAGGAGACCGCGGTGACCCACACGCCCGACACCTCGGGTGGCGTGGTGCGGCGGGCCGGGCGGTTGGGGCGGCGGGCGTTGTCGGGGACGGCGGCGCAGACGGAGTCGGTGACGACGCGGGACGTGGAGCGCCTGCGCTGGTCGCCGTCGGATCTGGCGCACGCGCTGCCGGCGGGGCATGCGGTGGTGTCGTTGACCGCGGTGTCGGGGGAGCAGGTGCCGCCGTTGCTGGTGGATCTTCGGGGCTGACGGGGCTGACGGGGCGCGGGGCGGAAGCTCGCCTTCACGGTGGATTCGGCAGTGCCGGTTGTCCGGAGCGTCCATAATGAGGGGGAGAGACTCTCACTTGTCCCATTGCCCTCTCCTCGCCCGGCCGCAACGGCGCGGTCAGGTCGATCCCCCGAAGGTGCCATGCCCCCCACACTCGCCTCCGTTGTCCGTAACAGTTCGCTCCATCTGACGGTCCTCGCCGGCGCGGACCACCTGGAGCGGCCGGTCCGCTGGGTGCACACCAGCGAGCTGGACGACCCGACGCCGTTCCTGGAGGGTGGCGAGCTGCTGCTCACCACCGGGATCAAGCTGGGCCGTACGGCGGCCCAGTTGCAGGCGTACGTGCACCGGCTGGCCGATGCCGGGGTGGTGGGGCTGGGCCTGGGGGTGGGGCTGTCGCACACGGAGGTGCCGCAGCCGCTGGTGGACGCGGCCGCGCAGCGGGGGCTGCCGCTGCTGCGGGTGCCGGAGCCGACGCCGTTCATCGCGATCAGCAAGGTGGTGTCGGCGGCGCTGGCCGCGGAGCAGTACGAGGCGGTGACGACCTCCTTCGAGGCGCAGGAGGAGCTGACCCGGGCCGCGCTGGGCAAGGACGGCACGACGGCGGTGGTGCGCCGGCTGGCGGCCCGGCTGGGCGGCTGGGCGGCGCTGTACGACGGGTCGGGGGCGCTGTCGGTGGTGGCGCCGGACTGGGCGGCGCGCCGGGCGGGGCGGCTGGCGGCGGAGGTGGACCGGCTGCGCCGGCGTCCGGCGCCGTCGAGCGCAGCGTTGCAGGGGCGGGCGCCGGGGATCGACACGGCGGACGAGGACTACGTGGTGGTCCAGTCGCTGGGGGCGGACCGGCGGGCCCGGGGCTTCCTGGCGGTGGGCACCGAGGACCGGATCACCCCGACCGAGCGGTACGTGCTGAACGCGGCGGTGGCGCTGCTGACCCTGACGCTGGAGCGTTCGCGCGAGCTGCGCCAGGCCGAGGAGCGGATGGGCGCGGCGCTGCTGCGGATGGTGCTGGCGGGCGAGGTGGCGACGGCCCGCCAGGTGGCGCTGGGGCTGTTCGGCGGTATGCCGGAGGGGACGATACGGGTTCTGGTGGCCGGGGCCGGGCCGAACGCGGAGGCCGCGGAGGCGCTCGGGGAGCTGGGCGACCGGGCCGAGCAGGCGGGCGCCCGGGTGGGCGAGAAGCTGCTGGTGGCGCGGGAGGACGGCGCGCACGGGGCGCGGCTGATGGTGTTGGCGCTGGACAACGGGGCGGTGCACCGGGCCTGTCTGGGCGTGGTGGAGGAGCACGAGGGCCTGTCGCTGGGCGTGTCGGCGCCGGCCGCGCTGGAGGATGCGGGGACGGCGCACGCGCAGGCCGAGCGGGCGCTGGCGGTGGCGCTGCGCGGTGGCCGGCGGTCGGTGGACCACGAGGAGGTCGGCGCGGGGTCGCTGCTGCCGCTGCTCGGCGAGGACGCGGTGACGGCGTTCGCCGAGGGGCTGCTGCGGCCGCTGCGCGAGCACGACCGGACGGCCCGCGGCGATCTGGTGGCCTCGCTGCGGGCGTGGCTGTCCCGGCACGGGCAGTGGGACGCGGCGGCGGCCGATCTCGGGGTGCACCGGCACACGCTGCGCTACCGGATGCGGCGGGTCGAGGAGCTGCTGGGGCGTTCGCTGGACGACACCGACGTGCGGATGGAGCTGTGGCTGGCGCTGCGCTCCGGCGAGGAGTAGGTCGCATCCGGGCCGCACCGAGCCGTACCGGGCAGGGCCCCGTCCGGGCTCGGCGCGGGAGGCCCTGGACGGGATGGAGCAGCGTCGGGGGCGAACGCTCCGAGTCGGCCAATCCGGTCGGTGCGCCGCCCCACCTACCCTCGGGTTCGGGTCCCACACCCGTGGGCCCGATGACGACGAGGAGAGGGCCGGTACCACGGTGACCACCACGTACGATTTCTGGCTGGCCGGCCGACGGGCGAGCGGCGACGCCGACTTCGAGGTGCACAACAGCTGGGACGGCCGTCTGGTCGGCAAGGTGAGCATCCCGACCGAGGCCCAGGTCGAGGAGGCGCTGGACGCCGCCGTCGCCGCGCTGCCGGTCTTCGCCGCCACCCCGGCGCACGTCCGCTCCGCCGCGCTGGACCACGTGGCCAAGCGCCTGGCCGAGCGCACCGAGGAGCTCGCCCAGCTGATCACCGCGGAGAACGGCAAGCCGATCAAGTGGGCCCGTGGTGAGGTCGGCCGCGCGGTGTCGGTCTTCCGCTGGGCGGCCGAGGAGGCCCGCCGGACCAACGGCGAGACGATGCGGCTGGACACCGACCCGGGCGGCGTGGGCCGTTTCGCGGTGGTGCGCCGCTTCCCGCGCGGTGTGGTGCTGGGGATCGCCCCGTTCAACTTCCCGCTGAACCTGGTCGCCCACAAGGTCGCCCCGGCGATCGCGGTCGGTGCCCCGATCATCCTGAAGCCGGCCCCGGCGACGCCGCTGTCGGCGATGGTGCTGGGCGAGATCCTGGCCGAGACCGACCTGCCGGCCGGTTCGTGGAGCATCCTGACGGTGCCGAACGACCGGATGCCGGCGCTGGTGCAGGACGAGCGCCTGCCGGTGATCTCGTTCACCGGTTCGGACAAGGTCGGCTACCAGATCATGGACTCGGTGCCGCGCAAGCACTGCACCCTGGAGCTGGGCGGCAACGCCGCGGCCGTGGTGCTCGCCGACTGGTCCTCGGAGGCCGACCTGGACTGGGCGGCCACCCGGATCGCGATGTTCGCCAACTACCAGGGCGGCCAGTCCTGCATCTCGGTGCAGCGCGTGATCGCCGACGCGTCGGTGTACGACGCGCTGGCGGAGAAGGTCGTGGCCAAGGTCAAGGCGCAGGTCACCGGTGACCCGAACGACGACGCGACGGACGTCGGCCCGCTGGTGGACGAGAACGCCGCGAAGCGGGTGGAGTCCTGGGTGGACGACGCGGTCGCCAAGGGCGCCAAGGTGCTCGCCGGCGGGGGCCGCGAGGGTGCGACCTACGCGCCGACCGTGCTGGCGGAGCTGCCCGCGGACGCGATCCTGGCCAAGGCCGAGGTGTTCGGCCCGGTCCTGTCGCTGCACCGGGTGGACGGCGTGGACGAGGCCTTCGCGGCCGTCAACGACTCGGCGTTCGGCCTGCAGGCGGGCGTGTTCACGCACGACCTGCAGACCGCGTTCCGTGCCCACCGGGAGCTGGAGGTCGGCGGTGTGATCATCGGCGACGCGCCGTCCTACCGCGCCGACCAGATGCCGTACGGCGGCGTCAAGGACTCCGGTGTCGGCCGTGAGGGCGTCCGGTACGCGATGGACGACTACACGGTCGAGAAGGTCCTGGTCCTCAGCGGCCTCGACCTCTGAGCGAACCCGTGAGTGAAGGGCCCGGTCCGGTGACCGGGCCCTTCGCCCGTTCCGGGGCCAGGTCGGCCCAGCCGCGCTGTCCGTCCGCGACGGAGACGGCCTCCTCGACCGTGGCGTCGCCGGCGAGCAGCCGTGCGAGCTTCGGCGCGATCTGCCCGTGGCCCCCGGCGATGACGGTACGCATGGCTCCGACGGCAGCCCGGGGCGCGGGGCGGCGTCCTGCCGGGAGGCGTCCTGCGCGGGGCCCCGGGCAGGACACAATGGGCGCATGACTTCGCTCGCCCACCCGCAGCTGCGGTTCACGCCCACCGTGCAGGACCCTTCCGGCCCCCGGGAGCTGGTGATCCTCGGTTCGACCGGGTCGATCGGCACCCAGGCCATCGACGTGGTGCTCCGCAACCCGGACCGGTTCCGGGTGGTCGCCCTGTCGGCGGCCGGCGGCCGGGTGGAGCTGCTCGCCGAGCAGGCGCTGCGGCTGGGCGTGCACACGGTGGCGGTGGCGGACCCGGCGGCCGAGCCGGCGCTGCGCGCGGCGCTGGCGGCGAAGGCGGCGGGCGCTGCGCTGCCGACGGTGCTGGCGGGGCCGGACGCGGCGACCGAGCTGGCCGCGATGGAGTGCCACTCGGTGCTGAACGGCATCACCGGGTCGATCGGGCTGCGGCCGACGCTGGCCGCGCTGAGGGCGGGCCGGGTGCTGGTGCTGGCCAACAAGGAGTCGCTGATCGTCGGCGGCCCGCTGGTGAAGGCGGTGGCGCGGCCGGGGCAGATCGTGCCGGTGGACTCCGAGCACGCGGCGCTGTTCCAGGCGCTGGCGGGCGGCACCCGGGCCGAGGTCCGCAAGCTGGTGGTGACGGCCAGCGGCGGTCCGTTCCGCAACCGGACGCGTGAGCAGCTGGCCGGGGTGACGCCGCAGGACGCGCTGGCGCACCCGACCTGGGCGATGGGCCCGGTGGTCACGATCAACTCGGCGACCCTGGTGAACAAGGGCCTGGAGGTGATCGAGGCGCACCTGCTGTACGACGTGCCCTTCGACCGGATCGAGGTCGTGGTCCATCCGCAGTCGGTGGTGCACTCGATGGTGGAGTTCACCGACGGTTCGACGCTGGCGCAGGCCAGCCCGCCGGACATGCGGATGCCGATCGCGCTGGGTCTGGGCTGGCCGGAGCGGGTGCCGGACGCCGCCCCCGGCTGCGACTGGACCAAGGCCGCGACCTGGGAGTTCTTCCCGCTGGACGACGAGGCCTTCCCGGCGGTGGAGCTGGCCCGCGAGGTGGGCACCCTGGGCGGTACCGCGCCGGCGGTCTTCAACGCGGCCAACGAGGAGTGCGTGGAGGCGTTCCTGAAGGGGCGCCTCGCTTTCACGGGAATCGTGGACACTGTTGCCAAGGTCGTCGCCGAGCACGGCACGCCCGTGCCGGGAACTTCCCTGACGGTCGAGGACGTCCTGCACGCGGAGGACTGGGCCCGCGCCCGGGCCCGTGAGCTGGCGGCGGGTTGACGGCGGCGGGTTGACGGCGTGGGCCGTTTCCGGCCGGGTGCACCCGTACCGGGTGTCCGGCTGGGCGTGACTGCGGTAAGACAAGACGACGAGCAGAGCGGCATGACGGAGGGCCAGCGGTGGCAATGGTTTTGACGGTGGTCGGCATCCTGGTCTTCGCGGTCGGGTTGCTCGTCTCGATCGCCTGGCACGAGCTCGGCCACCTCTCGACGGCCAAGCTGTTCGGCATCCGGGTGCCGCAGTACATGGTCGGCTTCGGCCCGACGGTCTGGTCGCGGAAGAAGGGCGAGACCGAGTACGGCTTCAAGGCGATCCCGCTGGGCGGCTACATCCGGATGATCGGGATGTTCCCGCCGGGTGCGGACGGCCGGATCACCAAGCGCAGCAGTTCCCCCTGGCGCACCATGATCGAGGACGCCCGGGAAGCCTCCTACGAGGAGCTCCAGGAGGGCGACGAGCACCGGCTGTTCTACACCCGCAAGCCGTGGAAGCGCGTCATCGTCATGTTCGCCGGGCCGTTCATGAACCTGGTCCTGGCCTTCGGGCTGTTCCTGACGGTCATGATGGGCTTCGGCGTCTCGACGGCGGTGCCGACCATCGGCTCGGTCGCCCAGTGCGTGGTCAAGGCCGGCTCGCCGACCGACGTGTGCCCCGCGGACGCGCCCAAGACCCCCGCCAACGAGGTCGGGCTGCGGCAGGGGGACAAGGTCCTCTCCTTCGGCGGGGACCGGATCCGCGACTACGACCAGCTCCAGGCGGACATCCGGAAGTCGGCCGGCCAGCAGGTCGAGATCCTGGTCGACCGGGGCGGGCAGCAACTCGTCCTCAAGCCCGTCATCGCCGTCAACGACGTGCAGAAGTACGACGGCAACGGCGTGCCGCTCAAGGGCCAGACCGTGCAGGCGGGCTTCCTCGGCTTCACCCCCAAGCAGGGGGTCGTCCAGCAGAGCTTCGGGCAGTCCCTGGACCGGATGGTCGGCATGGCCGAGAACGGGGTGAAGTCGCTGGCCGCGCTGCCCGGCAAGATCCCCGGTCTGTGGAACGCCGTCGTCGGGGACTCCCCGCGTGACCCGGACTCGCCGATCGGCATGGTCGGCGCCGCCCGGGTCAGCGGTGAACTGGTGAGCATGGACCTGCCCGCCAGCCAGCGGGTGGCGATGTTCGTCAACCTCCTGGCCGGGATCAACCTCTCGCTCTTCCTGTTCAACATGCTGCCGCTGCTCCCGCTGGACGGCGGCCACATCGCGGGCGCGGTCTGGGAATCGGTCCGCCGCCGATTCGCTCAGCTGTTCAAGCGGCCCGATCCCGGCCCCTTCGACGTCGCCAAGCTGATGCCGGTGGCGTACGTCGTGGCCAGCGTCTTCATCGGTTTCACCCTGCTGGTGATGGTCGCCGACCTGGTGAACCCGGTGAAGATCAGCTAGAGCGTTCGGGTACGGCGGGTGTGCTGGGGTCCGGCGCCGTGCCGTACCGTGGAGGCCGGGTGCGCGATCTAGGCGCGCCCGGCCTCGGCCGTCCCACTGGCCAGGCGGTCGACCACACCTCAACCCCGGGGAACCCTGCGCACATGACCGCGATCTCGCTCGGTATTCCGTCCCTGCCGCTCAAGCCGCTCGCCAAGCGCCGTGTATCCCGGCAGATCATGGTCGGCAACGTACCGGTCGGCGGTGACGCTCCCGTCTCGGTGCAGTCGATGACCACCACCGTGACCGCGGACATCAACGCCACGCTGCAGCAGATCGCCGAGCTCACCGCGTCCGGGTGCCAGATCGTCCGGGTCGCCGTCCCCACCCAGGACGACGCCGACGCGCTGCCGATCATCGCCAAGAAGTCCCACATCCCGGTGATCGCCGACATCCACTTCCAGCCGAAGTACGTCTTCGCCGCGATCGACGCCGGCTGCGCCGCGGTCCGCGTCAACCCGGGCAACATCAAGGCCTTCGACGACAAGGTCGGCGAGATCGCCAAGGCCGCCCGGGGCGCCGGCGTGCCGATCCGGATCGGCGTCAACGCCGGCTCGCTCGACAAGCGCCTGCTGGAGAAGTACGGCCGTGCCACCCCCGAGGCCCTGGTCGAGTCCGCGCTCTGGGAGTGCTCGCTGTTCGAGGAGCACGACTTCCGCGACATCAAGATCTCGGTCAAGCACAACGACCCGGTCGTGATGATCAACGCCTACCGCCAGCTGGCCGCCGCCTGCGACTACCCGCTGCACCTCGGCGTCACCGAGGCCGGTCCGGCCTTCCAGGGCACTATCAAGTCCGCGGTGGCCTTCGGCGCGCTGCTCGCCGAGGGCATCGGCGACACCATCCGGGTCTCCCTCTCCGCCCCGCCGGCCGAGGAGATCAAGGTCGGCAACCAGATCCTGGAGTCGCTCGGCCTGCGCCAGCGCGGCCTGGAGATCGTCTCCTGCCCGTCCTGCGGCCGCGCCCAGGTCGACGTCTACAAGCTGGCCGAGGAGGTCACCGCCGGCCTGGAGGGCATGGAGGTGCCGCTGCGCGTCGCCGTCATGGGCTGCGTCGTGAACGGCCCGGGCGAGGCCCGCGAGGCCGACCTCGGCGTCGCCTCCGGCAACGGCAAGGGCCAGATCTTCGTCAAGGGCGAGGTCATCAAGACCGTCCCCGAGTCGAAGATCGTCGAGACCCTGATCGAGGAGGCGCTCAAGCTCGCCGAGCAGATGCAGGAGGCGGGCGTCGAGGCCGGTACGCCGACCGTCGTCGCCGCCGACTGACCACGCAGGGTCCGCGCGGTGCGCCGCGCGCAGTCTTCCGGAAGCGGGGGGGGGGGGGGGGGGGGGGGCCCCCCCCCGCGGGGGGGGGGGGCCCGGGGGGGGGGGGGGGGGGGCCCCGGCGGAGGCGGGGGGGGGGCCCGGAGATGGGGGGGCCCGA
>NZ_JBHWIJ010000158.1:11946-18738 GCF_042732255.1 Kitasatospora sp. NPDC059803
CCCCGCGCCCCCCCCCCCCCGCCCCCCCGCGGCGCGGGGGGGGGGCCCGCCCGCTAGAGGGCGGTGGGGGGGCCCGTGCGACGCGGCCCCCCCCCGCGGCCGTAGTCGGGTGGCCCGCGGCCGTAGTCGGGTGGGGCCACGGTCGTAGCCGGGTGGGGCCACGGAGTAGGGTGCGGCCAGATTCGTCTCAGTGAGGTGCTGTCTCGATGCTCGATCGAGGTGTGATGCTCCCCGGCTCGTTCCAGGCCGCCCGCGCCCTGGCCACCACCCGCGTGCTGGAGCCCCCCGACCTCGCGGACGCCTTGGAGATCCTCCACCGCGACCCGGTCGCCAACTCCTTCGTCGCCACCCGGGTCGAGGCCGTCGGCCTGGACCCCTGGCGGCTCGGCGGCGAAATGTGGGGCTGGTACGACGGGGACGGTGCCCTCGCCGCGCTCTGCTACGCCGGGGCCAACCTCGTCCTGGTCGACGCCGGGCCGGAGGCCGTCGCGGCCTTCGCCGAGCGGGCCCGTCGGCAGGGCCGCCGCTGCTCCTCGATCGTCGGCCCGGCCGGGGCCACCGCCGCCTTCTGGGCGCTGCTGGAGCGCAGTTGGGGCCCGGCCCGCGAAGTCCGCGCCCACCAGCCGCTGTTGGCCACCGCCGTGCCCTCCGCCGAGATCGCGCCGGACCCGCTGGTGCGGCGGGTGCGGCGGGAGGAGATCGACGCGCTGATGCCCGCCTGCGTGGCGATGTTCACCGAGGAGGTCGGGGTCTCCCCGCTGGCCGGCGACGGCGGCCTGCTCTACCAGGCCCGGGTCGCCGAACTCGTGTCCGCCGGGCGGTCGTTCGCGCGTTTCACCGAGGACGGCGAGGTCGTCTTCAAGGCCGAGATCGGCGCCGTCACCGAGGGCGCCTGCCAGGTCCAGGGCGTCTGGGTCGCCCCCGGGTACCGGGGCCGGGGCCTCTCCGAGACCGGCATGGCCGCCGTCCTCGACCTCGCGCTGCGCGAGATCGCCCCGGTGGTCTCGCTCTACGTCAACGACTTCAACCTGCGGGCCCGGGCCGCCTACCGGCGGGTCGGCTTCCGCGAGGTCGGCGCGTTCATGAGCGTGCTGTTCTGAGCCCGCCCCCCGGGAGTTCGGTTCCGATCTTCGCCCGCGCCGGCGGCCCACGGGTAGTAACGTCCGAGGCATGGATCAGCTGACCGGGGTGACGATCGAGGCCATCGACCTTGCGGCCTGGGCGCCGCAGGCGCTGGAGGTCCAGGCGGTGGCGTTCGGCCTGACGGCCGAGGAGGTCGCCGTCCGGCTGCACATCGTCGGCCGGCACGCCCACCAGCCCGGGGTGATCGCGCTCGGCGCGATGAGCGGCGGTCGGCTGGTCGGCTTCGGCTACGGGATGCCCAACCAGCGCGACCACTGGTGGAGCACGGTGATCGAGCCCTACCTGGACGCGCGCGGCCACGACGCCTGGCTGGACGACGTGTTCGCCGTCACCGAGCTGCACGTGCTGCCCGAGTACCAGGGCCAGGGCGTCGGCTCCCGGCTGATCCGCACCCTCTGCGAGCGCTCCGGGCTGGAGCGCAGCATCCTCTCCGCGATCGACGCGGAGACCCCCGCCCGGCGGCTCTACCGGGCGCTCGGCTACCAGGACCTCGCCCGTGCGGTGCGCTTTCCCGCCACGGACCGGCTGTACGCGGTGATGGGGGCCCGGCTTCCGCTGCGCGGGCCGGGCGAGGCGTAGGGCGTGCCCCGGGGCTCGCGCTACAGCGCCCCGGCGAACTCCAGGTAGAGCTCGGCGTCCTCCCGGCGGCCGGCCGCCAGGGCCCGCAGGGCGAGGTCGACGGCCCGGAACAGCGTCCAGCCGCGCAGCCGTTCCCGGTCCACCTCCAGCGCGTCCGCGAGCTGGTGCAGCCGGCGGCGGACGGCCGCGGCCACGCCGGGGGAGCCGACCAGGGTGTCCGCCCGGTCCAGCGCCAGCCGGGCCAGGTCGAAGGCGCGCTCGCCGGCCAGCGGGCGCGGGTCGATCGCCAGCCAGGGCGCCCGGTCGGCGGCGAGCACGTTGCCGTGGTGGAAGTCCCCGTGGAGCAGGAGGGTCTCGGCGGCGGAGCCGGCCAGGCCGTCGGCCGTGTCCAGGGCCTCGGCGATCAGGGGCTCGGCCTCGGCTGCGCCGGGCAGGGCGCGGTGCCCGCGCAGCCGTTCCGCGGTGTCGGCGGTCCGGGCCGCGAGGGTCGGGAACGGGTGCTCCTCGGGCAGGGCGCTCCAGAGCCGGTGCAGCAGGCTGGTCGCCTCCAGCATCGCCTTCGCCTCGGCGAGCGAGCGCAGCGGGATGTCCCCGTGCAGCCGCTCCAGCAGCAGGACGCCCTCGGCGGGGTCCGCGTCCAGCAGCAGGACGGCTCCGCGCCCGGCCCAGTGGGCGAGCGCCGCGTGCTCCAGCGCGGTCTCGGGGGTCCGCAGGCCGGTCTTGAGGACGGCGGGGGAGAGGTCGTCGCGGTGGACGTAGGCGACCAGGCTCAGGCTGCCGCCGGGGTCGAGCACCCGCTCCAGGGTGAGGTCCCAGCGCGCCAGGTGGGCGGCCACCCGCGCGGGCAGCCCGGCCAGCCACTGCCGGCCCGGTTCGCCCTCGCTCGCCGCGACGCCGCGCGCCAGCCAGGCGGGGACGGTGATCTGCGGTGCTGCTCCCGACATGCCGACCTTCCGGTTGACGCTCCCCCGTTGGTGTTACCCGTCCATTGTCGGCCATGAACGGGAAACCGCAGGTCAGCGCCGCGGGCCCTAGGGGGTGGTGGCCGTGGGAGTGGGGAGGGGCTCGGGGATGCCGGGGAAGGCGGGGTCGGCCGCGCCCCAGCGGTGGGCGCGCAGGGCGCCGTCGCGCAGGGCGTCGGCGGCGGCGCCCCGCTGGGGGCCGGGGACGGCGGCGACCAGGTCGGCGTAGACGGTGGTGAGCCGGGTTTCGAGGTGGGCGGCGAGCTTGGTGGCGCCGGCCGCGTCGGTGACGGCGAACGGGAGCTGGTAGCCGGCGGCCGCGGCGGCCGGGGTGGCGCCGAGGGAGCCGATCAGCCGTTGCCAGGCGTCCCGCCGGGCCTCGTGGGCGGCGTAGGCGGTGCGGGCGTCGGTGCGCTGCTGGTCCTCGGGGAGCCGGGCGCCGACCCCGCCGTCGCCGTAGACGGCGGCGTGTTCGGCGCCGAGGGCGCCCTGGAGGGCGGTGACCGCTGCGGTGGCGGCGGGGTCGGCCGACGGGCCGGCGGAGGGGGAGCCGGTGGGCTGGTCGCTCGGGGGCGCGGTCGGCGCCTCGGTGGGGGTGGCGGCTGGGGGCGGGGCGACCAGCGGGGTGGTGTCGCCGAGGGCGACGGCGTGCAGCACGTCGGAGGCGGCGACCGAGGCGAGCAGCCGGGCCAGCGGCGGTCGGGCTGCGGCCAGGTCGGCGAGGCGGGCTTGGGCGGTCTGCCGTTCGAGTGCGGCGAGCGCGGCGGGGGTGCCGACCGGCGTTCCGCTCGGTGTCCCGCTCGGGCTGGTCGAGGGCGCGGTGGAGGGCGTGGTCGAGGGCGTGGCCGGGGGCGCCGGGGGGATCGAGGCGGCCGGCAGCCCGTAGGCGAGGGCGGCGCGGTGCTGGGCCACCTCGGCCCGGAGCGGCTGCAGCACGGCGGCCTGGGCGCCGCCCGGGCCTGCGAGCAGGGCGTCGTAGCCGGCCAGCAGGGTGTCGGTGGCGGCGATGGAGCGCAGGATGACCGGTTCGTCCGGGTTCGGCAGCGGGCCGCGGTTGCCGGGCATGGCGTCGTCGCCGCCGTGGGAGCCGGTGCAGGCGGTGAGGGTGGTGAGGGCGAGCAGCCCGAGAGCCAGGAGCGTGCGTCGGCTGGGCGGCTGCATGGGTGTCACTCCGGGGCGTGTGCGGGAGGGCGGCCTCCCCGCCTGCCCTTCGTAGGCGTGAATGATTACAGAATCCCCACGATTCCGGGCGGGGATTCGGATCTTGGGACGCCCCGGGAGTGGGTGTGAGCTTGCTCGCAGTGGGTGGCGTGCGCCCGGTCGGGGGTGGTCCGGAATCGGTGGTTCGCGGCTTCACCGGCTAGGCTTTGGGCCGAGCTGCCGTGACCCGGTGTGCGCCGGACCGGCGCCGGAGGGCGCGGAGCGACCTTCTGACAACAGCAGACGCGGCCGAGGAGTCCACCCGGATGAGCACCACCCACACCGACCGGCTGCGCGCGTTGCTGGAGCCGCTGGCCGTGCAGGCCGGTCTGGACCTGGAGGACGTCAAGGTCACCAAGGCCGGCAGCCGCCGCCAGGTGCAGATCGACGTCGACACCGACGGCGGCGTGGACATGGACGCCATCGCCGAGTTCAGCCGGGTGGTCGGTGAGGCTCTGGACGAGTCGGACCTGCTGGGCGACGAGCCCTACCTGCTGGAGGTCGGTTCGCCGGGCGCTGAGCGCTCGCTGGACCTGCCCCGGCACTGGCGTCGCGCGGAGGGCCGACTGGCCAAGATCCACCTGGTCGACGGCGGGGAGATCGTCGCCCGGGTGCTGGAGGCGGACGAGGACGGCGCGCTGGTCGAGGTGCAGCCGGTGAAGGGCCGTGGCCGTCCGAAGGAGCGCCGGCTGGCGTACGCCGAGGTGGATCGGGCGCGCGTGCAGGTCGAGTTCAACCGCAAGGACGACAAGCTCCTCGACGAGGCCGCGGACTACGCGGACGACGACGCCTCCGAGGAGGGGGACGACGGTGCGCTGTGACCTGCGCACCGCCCGGACCATGACGAACGTGACGAAAAAAGACGAGGAGGCGTAGCCGTGGACATCGACATGAGTGCCCTGCGCACGCTGGTCAACGAGAAGAACATCCCCTTCGACCTGCTGGTCGAGTCCATCGAGTCCGCCCTCCTCACCGCGTACCACCGCACCGAGGGCTCGCGCCGCCGCGCCCGGGTGCACCTGGACCGCAAGTCCGGCCACGTCACCGTGTGGGCGACGGAGGACCCGGCCGAGCTGGACGAGGGCGTCGAGCCCAAGGAGTTCGACGACACCCCGAACGGCTTCGGCCGGATCGCGTCCAGCATCGGCATCCAGGTGATGATGCAGCGTCTGCGCGACGCCGCCGACGACCAGACCTTCGGTGAGTACGCGGGCAAGGAGGGCGACATCGTCACCGGTGTCGTCCAGCAGGGCAACGACCCGAAGAACGTGCTGGTCGACATCGGCAAGCTGGAGGCCATCCTGCCGCCGCAGGAGCAGGTCCCGGGCGAGGACTACCGGCACGGCACCCGGCTGAAGTGCTACGTCGTGGCGGTGCGCCGCGGTGTGCGCGGGGCCTCGGTAACGCTGTCGCGGACGCACCCGAGCCTGGTGAAGAAGCTGTTCGCGCTGGAGGTCCCGGAGATCGCGGACGGCAGCGTGGAGATCGCGGCGATCGCCCGTGAGGCCGGCCACCGCACCAAGATCGCGGTCTGGTCGCGCCGGGCCGGGCTGAACGCCAAGGGCGCCTGCATCGGCCCGATGGGCAGCCGGGTGCGCGCGGTGATGGGCGAGCTGCACGGCGAGAAGATCGACATCGTCGACTGGTCGGAGGACCCCCGGGAGATGGTCGCCGCGGCGCTGTCCCCCGCACGGGTGACCAGCGTGGAGATCGTCGACCTGGCCCAGCGTTCCGCCCGGGTGATCGTGCCGGACTACCAGCTGTCGCTGGCGATCGGCAAGGAGGGGCAGAACGCCCGCCTCGCCGCCCGCCTCACCGGCTGGCGGATCGACATCCGTCCGGACACCGAGGGTCAGCCCGAGGACGGCGGTCGGGACACCGACCGCTGAGTGCGGCGCTGACCGGTCGTTCGCCCTGCCAAAGCCCCCCGTCGTTCCGCCCGGGATCGGTGGGGCGGCGCCATGTCCCTTCGGAGGGGTAGACTTGCCTTCGTCTGGCCGGACGCACGTCCGAGCACGCCCGGAACGCACCTGCGTGGGCTGCCGCAAGCGAGCGGCCAAGCACCAGCTGTTGCGTGTCACGGCGGTCGAGGGCGTCTGCGTCCCTGATCCCCGTGGTGCACTGCCGGGCCGGGGCGCTCACCTGCACCCCGATCCGGCCTGCCTCGACCTCGCGGTCCGCCGTCGGGCGTTTCCCCGGGCCTTCCGCCTCCAGGGGACGCTCGACACGGAGCGGCTCCGCGAGTTCATCGGGGAGCGGACCGTCGACACCCCGGCGCCCTGAGTCCATCAGGCCGCCCGGTGGGGCGACACCCGCTACGGCCGCCGCTCAGTGCGGCGGGAGAACCACCGCAACAAGCACGGTTCGCGGGCAGCCGCGTGCCGTGCCACCAGTCAGGTACCTCGCGATGTGGAAGTAGGTCGAGATTGCGATGAGCTCTCGATGAGTACGCGATGAGTACGCGATGGGTACGCCCATGAAGTAGCGACGGTCCGGCGGACGAGACACCCCGGACTCATAGACAGGAGTGAAGTGGCTAAGGTCCGGGTTTACGAACTCGCCAAGGAACTTGGCTTGGAGAGCAAGGCCGTCATGGCCAAGCTGACCGAGCTCGGTGAGTTCGTCCGTTCGGCGTCCTCGACGATTGAGGCGCCGGTCGTACGAAAGCTGACTGACGCGCTTGGTGTGGCCCCCACCGGTGGTGGTTCCGCTGCCAAGCCGGGCCCGCGCAAGAGCGCGGCGCCCCAGCCCGCGGGTGGCTCCGCCGCCGCGGGTGCACCCAAGCCGGGTGCTCCGACCCCGGGTCCGCGCCCCAGCGCGACCCCTGGTCCCCGTCCCACCCCGGCCGCGGGGCCCGGTGGCCCGTCCGCCCCCCCCCCCCCCCCCGCCCCCCCCCCCCCCCCACCCG
>NZ_JBHWIJ010000159.1:0-1427 GCF_042732255.1 Kitasatospora sp. NPDC059803
GGTGGTTTCAACCGCGACGACCGTGGCGGCGACCGTGGCGGCTTCCGCCGTGACGACCGCCCCTCCGGCGGTGGCTTCAACCGTGACCGTGGCGACCGCCCGTCGGGTGGTGGCGGTTTCCGTCGCGATGACCGTCCGAGTGGCTTCAACCGTGACCGTGACGACCGTCCGCGTCGTGACGACCGCCCGTCCGGTGGTTTCAACCGCGATGACCGTGGCGGCGACCGTGGCGGCTTCCGTCGTGACGACCGCCCCTCCGGCGGTGGCTTCAACCGTGACCGTGGCGACCGCCCGTCCGGTGGTTTCAACCGCGACGACCGCGGCGGCGACCGTGGCGGCTACCGCGGCAACCGCGACGACCGCCGTGACGACCGGGGCGGCTACGACGACCGTCGCGGCAACTACGAGCCCGTCAAGCGCCTGCCGATCCCGGAGGACGTCACCGGCTTCGAGCTGGACGGGGACGTGCGCCAGGAGCTCAAGAGCCTTCCCAAGACGCTCGCGGACGACGTCGCCCGCAACCTGGTGATGGTGGCCCGCCTGCTCGACACCGAGCCGGAGGAGGCCTACCAGTTCTCCCGCGTCGCGCTCCGTCTGGCCTCCCGCGTGGCCGCCGTCCGTGAGGCGGCCGGTTTCGCCTCGTACATGACGCAGCGGTACTCCGAGGCGCTGACCGAGTTCCGTGCCGCCCGTCGGATGACCGGCCGTGCGGACCTGTGGCCGGTGATGGCCGACTGCGAGCGCGGTCTGGGCCGTCCGGAGCGGGCCCTGGCGATGGCCGGTGAGCCCGAGGTGAAGCAGCTGGACAAGGCCGGCCAGGTCGAGATGCGTCTGGTCTCCGCCGGCGCCCGCTCCGACATGGAGCAGTTCGACGCGGCCGTGGTGACCCTGCAGAGCCCGGAGCTGGCTTCCAGCGCCGTGCACCCGTGGACCGCGCGTCTCCGGTACGCCTACGGCGAGGCGCTGATCGCGGCCGGCCGTGGCGACGAGGCCCGTGACTGGTTCGCGAAGGCGGCCGAGGCCGACACCGAGGGCACGACCAACGCGGCGGAGCGCCTGGCCGAGATCGACGGTGTGGAGTTCGTGGACGCGCTCGACCCGGAGATGGCCGAGGAGGAGTTCGAGCAGGCCGACGCCCCGGCGAAGAAGCGCGGCGGCGAGGCCTCCGACGACCGCGTGATCTTCGAGGACGAGGAGAACGTCGAGGAGTACTACGACGAGGACGACCTCGAGATCGACGAGGAGTTCGACGGCGTGGTGCCCGCGCGCGCCACCGAGGCCAAGGACGAGGCCAAGGACGAGCCGAAGGCTGACGCCGAGGCCAAGGGCGACGCCCGCAGCTGAGCGGTTCCGACCGACGAGTGAGGCCCAGCCCCCGTACCCGGAAAGAAAAGGGGCATCGGGCCGGGCCGATTAGCGGTTATGCG
>NZ_JBHWIJ010000159.1:1437-18669 GCF_042732255.1 Kitasatospora sp. NPDC059803
GAGAATGTCTGTCGGGGAGTGTCTATTTGAGACACAAACCAACGCGAGCCCACGCAGTGTCCCCCCCCCCCACCAACCAAATACCCTCACCCCCGCCCCCCCCCCCCCCCTCTTCGCGTTTCGGCGGGGGAACCTAGCCCAGTTCGAGGTTGCGCAGCACCAGTCCGGTGGCCGGCTTCGGCCCGAAGGAGGTGGACTTGCGCGGCATGGTGACGCCCTGTTCGGCGAGTCTGCGGACCACGCTCTCCCGGACCGGGTGCAGCAGGACGGCGGTGCCGCCGGTGCGCGCGGCCTCCTGCTCGGCGGCTGCGGCGGTGTGCAGGTAGCCGATGTCGTCCGGGCCGTCGGGGACGTGCCAGGTGCGGTCGAGCAGGGTGGCGTGCAGGACGGTGGCGTCCAGGTGGCGCCACTCCTCGGGCCGGTCGTGCGGCACGGTGGCGTCGAGCAGTGCCTCCTCGGGCTCGCCGAGCAGCCAGTACACGCCGTCCCCGCCGGTCAGTATGAAGCCGTTGCCGCCGTGCCGTTTCTGTTCGGCGAGGGCCTGGAGGGCGGCGGTCAGCGGGCCGGGGACCTCCTTGACCTTCCACTGGTCGCCGAGCCTCTCCAGCGCCTCGGCCACCGGCAGCCGGTACAGCACCCGGTGGATGGCCCGGACCCGCAGCGGGTAGCGGGCGGTGTCCACCAGGAGCACCAGGCCGCGGTCCCACGGGCTGCGCGGCAGGTGGCGGTGCTCGCGCTGGAGGCGGAGGTACATCTCCCAGCGGTGGTGGCCGTCGGCGATCAGGGCCCGGCAGGTGGCGAGGTCGCGGCTGATCTCGGCGATCTCGGCGGGGTCGGCGACGGCCCAGAGGCGGTGGTGGGTGCCGTCGCTGGTGGCCGTGGAGAGCAGTGGCTCGCCCTGGACGGTCCGCTCGATGACGCCGGAGGCGCCGCCGCTGCCGCGGTAGGTGAGCAGCAGCGGTTCGAGGTTGGCCCGGGTGGTGCGCATCAGGCCGACCCGGTCGGCGACCGGCCGCGGCATCACGTCCTCGTGGGGGAGGACCACGCCGGCCTCGCGACCGCTCACCGCGAGGGCGCCGATCAGCCCGCGTTGGAGCAGCTCGGGGGAGTCGCCGGTGGCTGGCACGCGCTGCTCGTAGACGTAGAGCGCGGGCGCCGGGTCGGCGGCGAGGATCCCCTCGCGCTGCCAGGCGGCCAGGAGCCGGGCGGCGTGCCGGTACTTGGTGTCGCGGTCGGGCCGGTCGCCGGCGTCCTCGGGCTCGGGCCTGGGCAGGATCAGCCGGACCACGTTGTGCGGGTCGGCGGTCTCCAGGTCGAGCCGACGGCCGGGGTCGACGACGTCGTACGGCGGTGACATGACCGCAGCCAGCGCGCCGACCCGATCGGGGACGTAGCGCAGGCCTTGGAAGGGTGACAGGGACAGGCCTGCGGTGGCGACGTGCCCGGGATCGCCGGGGCCGCCCTCGGGAGTCTCGACTCCGTCTTCTGCACTGGGTGTGCTCATTCTGGGCATCGTAACCGGGTACGCGTTGTTGAGAGATCGGAATACCCGTGCTGACCTGTGGGACGGGTGTGCGACCGAGGGCGAGGTACCGCATGGACGACGGGCAGGAACGGCTGGACGGCAGCGGCCCGGCCGAGCAGGGCGGGTTGGACGGCGCCGGTGGCGGGGGTGCGCAGGTGCACGGCGGCGTGCCGGCGCAGGGGCGTTCCGGCGAGCCGACCGGGGACGTGTACGACTGGTTCCGGCGCGGCGGGAGGCTGCTGGCCCAGGGCAACGCGGCGGCCGCCGAGCAGTTGCTGGTCCGGGCGGCGGCGGCCGAGCCGCAGTCGCGCAGCATCCGGGAGACGCTGGCGCGGGCCCAGTTCGACACCGGTTCGTACGCGGCGGCGCTGGAGAACTTCCGGGCCGTCGCGCTGGCCGATCCGTCGGACGACTACGCTCAGTTCGGGTGGGGCGTCGCGGCGGCCCGGCTGGGCGACTTCGAGACGTCCGCCGAGCACCTGGCGCTGGCCGTGGCCATGCGGCCGGGCACCGAGCACTACCAGGCGGCGCTGCGGCAGACCAGGGCGACCCTGGCGGCCCGCGCCGGGGCGTTCGGGCCGCTGCTGCCTGGGGCACCCGGGTACCTGGCGCCCCCGCCGGGCCCGGACGGGGCGCCGACGGGCGACGCCGGTGCGGACGACGAGGTCTGATCGGCTCGGGGCCCACCGGCTCAAGGGTCCACCGGCTCAAGGGTCCACCAACTCAGGGGCCCGGCAACTCAAGGGCCCACCCGCTCGGGGGCACCCGAGGAAGCGAACGACGCAGTGAATGAGGTAGCGCAGCCATGACCGCACCGACCACCACCGTGCGACGGACCGCCCCCGGCGGCAGCGAGCAGCCGTTGACCGAGGCGTACGACACGGCGCTGCTGGACCTGGACGGCGTGGTCTACGCGGGCCCGCACGCGATCGAGCACGCCGTGGACGCGCTGGCCGCCGCCCGGACGGCCGGGATGCGGCTCGCGTACGTGACCAACAACGCCTCCCGCCCGCCGCGGGTGGTGGCCGAGCACCTGACCGGGCTGGGCGTGCCGGCCGAGCCGGCCGACGTGATCAACTCGGCGCAGGCAGCCGCCAGGGTGGTCGCCGAGCAGGTGCCGGCCGGGGCGAAGGTGCTGGTCGTGGGCGGTCCGGGGCTGGAGGAAGCACTGGCCGAGCGCGGGCTGGTCGCCGTCCGCTCGCTGGCCGAGGAGCCGCTCGCGGTGGTCCAGGGCTACGACCCGTCGGTCGGCTGGGCGCAGCTGGCGGAGGCCGCGTACGCGGTGCAGCAGGGGCTGCCGTGGGTGGCCTCCAACACCGACCTGACCATTCCGACCGCGCGTGGCATCGCGCCCGGCAACGGGACGCTGGTGGCGGCGGTGCGGGCGGCCGCCGGGGTGGACCCGGTGGTGGCGGGCAAGCCGCAGCCGCCGATGCACCGGGAGACCGTGCTGCGGACCGGCGCGCGGCGGCCACTGGTGGTCGGCGACCGGCTGGACACCGACATCGAGGGCGCGTTCAACGGCGGGGTGGACAGCCTGCTGGTGTTCACCGGGGTGACCACCCCGACGCAGCTGCTGGCGGCCCCGGCCGAGCACCGGCCGACCTATCTGTCGGCGGACCTGCGCGGGCTGCTGGAGCCGCACCCGGCGGTCACGACCGGGGCGGACGGCTTCGGTTGCGGCGGCTGGGTCGCGTCGGCCGCCGGTGGCGTGCTGCGGCTGGACGGCGGCGGGGACCGCTGGGACGGTCTGCGGGCGCTGTGCGCGGCGGCGTGGACGGCGCTGGACGCGGACGGCGCACCGGCCGACGGGCGCAAGGCCCTGGCCGAGCTGGGGTTCTGAGTCGCCGCACGGCGCTCAAGGCGAGGGCGGTCGGGGCGAGGGCGCTCAAGGCGAGGGCGGTCGGGTCCGGAGTGTTCGGGTCCGGAGTGTTCGGGGCCAAGAGGGAAGGACCACGGCGGCCGGGTTCAGAGCAGGGTGCGCAGCCGCAGCAGGTCGCGGAAGCCCGCCTCCAGCCGGATCCGGCCGCCCGCCCAGGCGGACGCGAAGTTGAGCCCGCCGAAGACCACGGCGACCAGGTCGTCGCTGCTCATGGTGAGCCGGATCGCCGCCTTCTCGGCCGGGGCGCCGGAGGCCGAGGCGAGGCCTTGGATCCGGCCGTCGCGCAGTTGGCCGGTGAAGGTCAGGTCGAGGTCGGTGATCCGGCAGCTGAGCGAGCGGTCGAGGGCGGCCGCCTTGCGGACGTCACCGGTGGACTTCGCCATGTTCCGGCTGAGCTGTTCCAGCGCCTCGCGGCACTCCTCGGCGTTGGCCATGGCGGTGGTTCCCCTCCCTGGGCTTCCTGGTGGTTGCGGCAGGTGACGGCGATGGTCCCTGCCGGGCCACGGTACCGCAGGCGGGTTTTGGCGGTAGCGTCGTCCGTGGGGTGCCCGGATCGGCCCGGGCACCGACGGCGACGGAGCGATGCGCGCAGGCGCTAAGGAGGCACCCGGATGCTGCCGAGGACGGTGCGGGGAGTGGTGGAGGTCGCCGCCGGGCTGGCGGAGGAGGTCGGCAAGCGGGTCGTCGGGACGGCGGCCGTGATCCTGGAGCGGACCGGGGTCGACGTCACCGAGGTCGAGCGTCGGCTGGGCGGGCAGTTCCCGCCGTCGGCGAAGACGCTGCAGACGCTGGCGGAGGAGGCGGTCACCGCCGGGCGGGCCGGAATGGACCTGGCCGTCGGGGTGGCGCGCGGCGAGGTGGAGAAGGCCTTCGAGAAGGTCGGCGACCAGGTGATGAAGGTCGGCGTGGTGCTCGCCTACCTGGAGAGCAAGCTGCGCGAGGTCGAGGAGGAGGCCGAGCCTGCGGTGCGGTCGGCCGGGGTCGACGAGGCGGCGGAGCCGACGCCGGCGCCCCGGGCGGACGACCTGTTCGGGCGCGGCTGGGAGCGGGCGGACGAGCAGCCGGCGGCCCCGGCGGCGGGGGAGCCGATAGTGGCCGAGCGGGTGGAGGTGGACGAGCCGGTCGAGGTCGACCCGCCCGTCCCGCCGGTACGGCCGTCGCTACCGGGGAAGGCCGCCGCGAAGCGGACCCCGGTGAAGAAGTCCCCGGCGACGGAGCAGACCTCGACGGAGAAGGCCCCGGCGGAGAAGGCCTCGACGGAGCAGACCCCGGCGGCGGGCCGGGCCGGGGCGAAGAAGTCCCCGGCGAAGAAGGCGGCCGCCAAGAAGCCGGTGGCCAAGAAGACGGCCGCCAAGAAGACGACCGTGCGCAAGACGGCCGTCAAGAAGACCGCCACCGCGCAGCAGGCCGCCGCCGAGCCGGCCGCGCAGCCCAAGGCGCCCGCGAAGCGCACGGCGACGAAGAAGACCACCGTCCGCAAGGCCACCAGCACGAAGAAGCCCGATGACCGGACCAGCTGAAGCCGTCGAACCGCTCGGCGTGGAACAGACCCCGACCGGCCACCCCGTGGTGGACGCCGGGCTGGTCCGGCTGGAGGCCCTGGACGGGGTCCCGGCCGAGGCACACGTCGAGGTGTACGAAGATGTTCACCAGCGGCTGGCCGACACGCTGGCCGCGCTCGACCAGGAATGACCCTGGAACGACCCGTAGGACTCGTAGGAGCTGAAACACCAGTGGCAGTGGCACGACGCCGACTCGACGCGGAGCTGGTCCGCCGCAAGCTGGCCCGGTCGCGTGAGCACGCGTCCGAGCTGATCGCGGCCGGCCGGGTGACCGTCGGAGGCACCACCGCGACCAAGCCGGCCACCCAGGTGGAGACCTCGGCGGCGGTCGTGGTGGCCAAGGACGACAACGACCCCGACTACGTCTCGCGCGGCGGGCACAAGCTGGCCGGGGCGTTCGCCGCCTTCGTCCCGCAGGGCCTGGTGGTCGAGGGCCGCCGGGCGCTGGACGCGGGCGCCTCCACCGGCGGCTTCACCGACGTCCTGCTGCGGGCCGGCGCGGTCGGCGTGCTGGCGGTGGACGTCGGCTACGGGCAGCTCGCGTGGTCGCTGCAGAGCGATGAGCGGGTGACGGTGATGGACCGCACCAACGTCCGGGAGCTGACCCTGGAGCTGATCGGCGGCACCCCGGTCGACCTGGTGGTCGGCGACCTGTCGTTCATCTCGCTGGGCCTGGTGCTGCCCGCGCTGGCCGCCTGCGCGGCCGGGGACGCGGACCTGGTGCTGATGGTCAAGCCGCAGTTCGAGATCGGCAAGGAGCGTCTGGGCAGCGGCGGGGTGGTGCGCAGCCCCCAGCTGCGTGCCGAGATGGTGCGCCAGGTCGCCGGGCAGGCGTGGGAGCTCGGGCTGGGCGTGCGCGCCGTCACCGCGAGCCCGCTGCCGGGCCCGTCCGGGAACGTGGAGTACTTCCTGTGGCTGCGCCGGGACGCCCCGCAGCTGGATCCCGCCGAGGCGGACCGGGCCGTCGCGGAGGGGCCCCGATAGGGTGCTGTGGGGGCGTCCGGTCCGTCATGCTGTGTGACGCGGCCGTACCGGGGCCGAAGGCGACCCGGCAGGCGTGAGGGAGAGGGCAGCGGCATGAGCGATGAAGAACGTACGGTCTTCCTGATCGCGCACACCGGCCGGGCGGCGGCGCTGCGCAGCGTCGAGGCCCTGGTGCACGGGCTGCTGAAGGCGGGCATCCGGATCAGACTGCTCGCCTCCGAGGCGCTGGACCTGGACCTGCCGGACGGGGTCGAGAAGGTGGCCGGGGGGCCGGGCGCGGCGGACGGCTGCGAGCTGATCCTGGTCGCCGGCGGGGACGGGACGCTGCTGCGCGGGGCGGAGCTGGCCCGCGAGCACGGGCTGCCGATGCTCGGGATCAACCTGGGCCGGGTCGGGTTCCTCGCCGAGGCCGAGCGGGACGATCTGGCCGTGGTGGTCGAGCGGGTGGTCGACGCCGACTACGAGGTCGAGGAGCGGATGACGATCGACGTCATCGTCCGCACCAACGGCGATGTGGTGCACCAGGACTGGGCGTTGAACGAGGCGTCGATCGAGAAGGCGTCCCGGGAGCGGATGCTGGAGGTGGTGACGGAGGTGGACGGCCGCCCGGTCTCCAACTTCGGCTGCGACGGCGTGGTGTGCGCGACGCCGACCGGTTCCACCGCGTACGCGTTCTCCGGCGGCGGGCCGGTGGTGTGGCCGGAGGTGGAGGCGCTGCTGATGGTGCCGATCTCCGCGCACGCGCTGTTCGCCCGCCCGCTGGTGACCTCGCCGGATTCGGTGCTGGCCGTCGAGGTGCAGCCCAAGACCCCGCACGGCGTGCTCTGGTGCGACGGGCGGCGCACGGTCGAACTGCCCGCCGGAGCACGGGTGGAGGTCCGCCGGGGGCAGACCCCGGTGCGCCTGGCCAGACTGCACCGGGCGCCGTTCACCGACCGGCTGGTGGCCAAGTTCGCGCTGCCGGTGACGGGTTGGCGCGGGCGGGCGAACACCCACTGCTGACGGCCCGTCAGGCCGCTGGTCAGATCGCCAGCGGCGGGGTGTCGCCGGGCGGCCCGTACCGGCCGCCCGCCGTCGCCCGGGCGGCGGTCTCGGCGAGCCGCTGCACGGCGGCGGGGACGGCCGGGGCCGGCACGGTGAGCGGGATCCGGACGTGGTGCTCGAACGCGCCGTCCGAGCCGAACCGGTTGCCCGAGGCGATCCGCACCCCGGCGCGTTCCCCGGACCGGGCCAGCGCCGCGCCGGACAGCCCGCCGGTGGACACCCAGAGCGAGAGCCCGCCGGGCGGCGGCGTGAACGACCAGCCCGGCAGGTGCTCGGGCAGTGCGGCGGCGAAGGCGTGCGCCGTCGCCCGCAGCCGGTCCAACTGGTGCGCCCGGACGGCGGGCAGCGGCTCGCCCAGCAGTTCGGCGGCGATCAGCTGCTCCAGGACCGGCGTGCCGACGTCGCTGTAGACCCGGTCGGCGGCCAGCCGGCGCACCAGCGCGGGCGCGGCCCGGACCCAGCCGATCCGCAGGCCGCCCCAGAGCAGCTTGCTGGCCGAGCCGACGGTGACCACCTGGGCGGAGCGGTCCAGCGCCGCCATCGGGCGCGGCAGCGGGACGGACTCCGGTACGCCCCAGCCGAGTTCGGCGGTGGTCTCGTCGACCAGGACGACGCTGCCGGCGGCCCGGGCGGCGGCCAGCAGCTCGCGGCGCTGCTCCTCGCCGATCAGCGCGCCGGTCGGGTTGTGGAAGTCGGGGATCACGTAGGCGACCTTGGGCGCGGCCCCGCGCAGCACCCCGCGCCACTCGGTGAGGTCCCACTCGGGCTGGGGGCGGTAGCCGTACGGCACCGGCACCAGGCGGGCGCCGGTGATCCGGAGCGCCTGGAGGGTGTGGGCGTAGCTGGGCGCCTCGACGGCGACCCGGTCGCCGCGGCCGATCAGCGCCCGCTGGACCAGGTGCAGCCCGCCCATCGCGCCGGTGGTGACGAGGATCTGGTCGGGGGTGGTGGGCAGGCCGCGCTGGGTGTAGCGGCGGGCGAGGGCCTCGCGCAGCACCGGGACGCCGGTGGGGTAGTGGCCGTGCCCGGCGGCGTAGCAGGGCAGCTGCTCGACGGCCCGGACGGCGGCCTCGCCGAGGAAGGGCTGCGGGGCCGGCAGGGCGGCGACGCCGAGGTCCAGGGTGCGGCCCTGCTCGTCCGGGGGGACGGGGTGCAGCGCGTCGCTGGGCGGCGGGGCGCCCTCGGGCAGGGTGGTCCAGCTGCCGGCGCCGCGGCGGCTGAGCAGGTAGCCGTCGGCGCGCAGGGTTTCGTAGGCGGTGGCGACGGTGGTGCGGCTCAGCTCCAGGGCGCCAGCGAGTTCGCGCTCGGCGGGCAGCCGGGCGCCGACCGGCAGGCGGCCCTCGGTGACCAGCAGCCGGATCTGCCCGGCGAGGGTCCGGTAGGCGGGGCGGCGGGCGGTGGCCGGCTCGGGCAGCCGGGCGGCGGCGAGCAGCCGGGCGAGCGCGGGCGGGGTGACGGTGGTGTGCCAGTCGGCCAAGGCTGATCAGTCCACTTGCTCGAAATTGGCCCTGGAGCGGGCTCTATTGGCCTGACCATCATGGCAGTGCGGCCGTCGAGTCCGCCACCGCCGGGGCCGCCCGGGGTGCAGCACCACCCGCAGGAGCGCCCGATGGCCACCACGACCACGACCACGCCCACGACCACGCCCACGCCCGAACCCGCCCCGGAGGCCGCCCGGCCCCCGCTCGCCGCCCGGGTGCTCGGCGACACCCACGCCCTGGGCCGCCGGATCCCGCAGCTCGCCGTCGGCCTCTACCTGTACGGCGCGAGCATGGCGCTGATGCTGCGCTCCGGCCTCGGCCTCGACCCGTGGGACGTCTTCCACCAGGGCCTGCAACGCGTCGCCGGCCTCTCGGTGGGCACCTGGGTGACCATCTGCGGCGCCCTGGTCCTGCTGCTGTGGATCCCGATCCGCCAGCGCCCGGGCGTCGGCACCGTCGCCAACGTGCTGGTGCTGGGCGCCTCGATGGACCTCAC
Source organism: Kitasatospora sp. NPDC059803 (assembly GCF_042732255.1). Classification (NCBI taxonomy): domain Bacteria; kingdom Bacillati; phylum Actinomycetota; class Actinomycetes; order Kitasatosporales; family Streptomycetaceae; genus Kitasatospora; species Kitasatospora sp. NPDC059803. The sequence continues at coordinate 10,412 of NZ_JBHWIJ010000159.1, forward strand.
GCTGCGGCTGGTCGACGGCCCGCACGGGCTGCCCGCCCGGATCGCGCTGATGGCCGCCGCGATCCTGCTCAACGGCCTGGCCACCGGCCTCTACATCGGTGCCCGCCTGGGCCCGGGCCCGCGCGACGGCCTGATGACCGGCCTGCACCGGCGCACCGGGCGTTCGCTGCGGCTGATCCGCACCGGCATCGAGGTGACGGTACTGGTCGCCGGCGTCCTGCTGGGCGGCACCGCCGGGGTCGGCACGGTCGCGTACGCACTGGCGATCGGCCCGCTGGTGCAGATCTTCCTGCCGTGGTGCACGGTGCCGGGACCCGGGCAAACGCCCCGGAAGGGGTGAACTTCCGGGCGCGGAGTTGCCGCGCGGCGTTGCCGCTCGTCGCGCGCCGGGGGTGGAACCTCGTAAGGTCGTCTCCGTGTTGGACGAGATGCGGATACGGGATCTTGGGGTCATCGACGACGCGGTGGTCGAACTCGCCCCCGGCTTCACCGCCGTGACCGGTGAGACCGGCGCCGGAAAGACCATGGTCGTGACCAGCCTCGGCCTGCTGCTCGGCGGCCGCGCCGACCCGGGCCTGGTGCGCAACGGGACCGGACGCGCCGTCGTCGAGGGCCGGCTGGAGCTGCCCCCCGGCTCCCCGGCGGCGATCCGCGCGGCCGAGGCCGGGGCCGAACTGGACGAGGGCGCCCTGCTGATCAGCCGGACCGTCTCCGCCGAGGGCCGCTCCCGGGCGTACGTCGGCGGTCGGGCCGTCCCGGTCGGGCTGCTCACCGAACTCGGCGAGGAACTGATCGCCGTGCACGGCCAGACCGACCAGCAGCGGCTGCTGCGCCCGGCCCGCCAGCGCGGCGCGCTGGACCGTTACGCGGGCGAGGCGGTGGCCGAGCCGCTGGCCCGCTACCGGGAGACCTACCGGAGCCTGCGCGAGGTCTCGGCCACCCTGGAGGAGCTGACCACCCGGGCCCGTGAGCGCGCGCAGGAGGCCGATCTGCTGCGCTTCGGCCTGGACGAGATCGCCGCCGCCGAGGCGGTGGCCGGCGAGGACACGGAGCTGGCCGCCGAGGCCGAGCGGCTGGGCCACGCCGACGCGCTGTCCTCCGCCGCGACCCTCGCCCACGCCGCCCTGGCCGGCGACCCGGCCGACCCGGAGGCACTGGACGCGGGCACCCTGCTCGCGCAGTCCCGCCGCGCCCTGGACGCCGTGCGCCACCACGACGAGCGCCTCGCCGGCCTCGCCGACCGCCTCAACGAGGTCGGCTACCTGCTCGCCGACGTGGCCGGCGACCTGGCCGGCTACGCGGACGACCTGGACGCCGACCCCGTCCGGCTCGCCGCCGTCGAGGACCGCCGGGCCGTCCTGGCCCAGCTGCTGCGCAAGTACGGCGGCCCGGAGAACTCCCTCGCCGAGGTGCTCGCCTGGGCCGAGGCCGGCTCCGCCCGGCTCGCCGAACTCGACGGCGACGACGACCGGATCGACCAGCTCGGCGCCCAGGAGACCGCGCTGCGGGCCGAGTTGGCCGAGCTGGCGGCCGAGGTGTCGGGCGCCCGGCAGGCCGCGGCCGGGCGTTTCGCCGACGCCGTCTCCGCCGAACTCGCCGAACTGGCGATGCCGCACGCCCGGGTGACCTTCTCGATCGCCCAGGTCGACGACCTGTCGGGGATCGAGGTCGACGGCCGCACCGTCGCCTACGGCCCGCACGGCGTGGACGAGGTCGAGGTGCTGCTCGCCCCGCACCCCGGCGCCCAGCCCCGCCCGATCGCCAAGGGCGCCTCCGGCGGCGAGCTGTCCCGCGTGATGCTCGCCGTCGAGGTGGTCTTCGCGGGCGCCGACCCCGTCCCCACCTACCTGTTCGACGAGGTGGACGCGGGCGTCGGCGGCAAGGCCGCGGTCGAGATCGGCCGCCGGCTGGCCAAACTGGCCGAATCCGCCCAGGTCGTGGTGGTCACCCACCTGCCGCAGGTCGCCGCCTTCGCGGACCGGCACCTGGTGGTGGAGAAGACCAACGACGGCACCGTGACCCGCAGCGGCGTCAAGGTGCTGAACGACGAGGAGCGGGTGCGCGAACTCTCCAGGATGCTGGCCGGCCTGGAGGACTCCGAGCTCGGCCGGGCCCACGCCGAGGAACTGCTGGCCGCCGCCCGGGCCCCGCGCCACCGCTAACGCGGGTCCGGCAACCCTCGGCTGGACCTGCTGCGACAGGCCCTGGCCGGGGCGTCCGACCCGCCGACAGGGCCGGGTGGCCCTTGCGGACGGAAGGCGACGCGCCCCCGGTGGCGCCGACTGTCCAAGAGGGCCGCCGACCTGGCATGGTGGCGGCTGGACACTGGCTTTCCAGTCCCGAGCGCCGCCGACGGGCAACCCTCGCGAAGCGGCGCGCGAACCTGATCGAGTCGGATGCGAGAGAACGTGGACCATTCCGCCGCCCGGGCCGCCGCTGCCACCCCAGAACCGGGGCAGCTGCACGTGGTACTCGTCCTGGCCGCCAGCACCGGCGGTATCGGTGCCCACGTGCGCTCCCTGGCGCAGGGCCTCGTCGCGCACGGCGTGATCGTCACGGTGTGCGCCCCGGCCGGCACGGACGCGCTGTTCGGCTTCTCCCGCACCGGCGCCAGGTTCCACACCGTCGACATCACCCCCACCGCCGGCGCCCGCAGTGACGCCGCCGCGATCGGCGAGCTGCGCCGGGCCTTCACCGGCGCCGACGTGGTGCACGCGCACGGGCTGCGCGCCGGGCTGCTCGCCGACCTCGCCCTGCGCACCGCAGGCCGCTTCCCGGGCCTGCGCCCGGAGACCCCGCTGGTGGTCACCTCCCACCACGCGCTGCTGGCCACCGGTCTGGAGCGCCGCCTGCAGCGGCTGATGGAGCGCCGGGTCGCGCGCGCCGCCGACCTCGTCCTCGGCGCCTCCTCCGACCTGGTCGCCCGGGCCCGGGAGCTGGGCGCCACCGATGCCCGGCTCGGCCCGGTGGCCGCCCCGCCGATGCCCGAGGGCCGGCTCGACCGGGCCGCGGCGCGCGCCGCGCTGCTCGGCGACGGCCCGGACCGGCCGCTGGTGCTGGCGGTCGGCCGGCTCGTCCCGCAGAAGGCCTTCGGGCTGCTGCTGGACGCCACCCGCGAGCTGTCCGTGCTGGACCCGGAGCCGCTGCTGCTGCTCGCCGGGGACGGGCCGGAGGCGGCCGGGCTGCGCGAGCGGGTCGCCGCCGAGAAGCTGCCGGTGCGGCTGCTCGGCTTCCGCACCGACGTGCCCGACCTGCTGGCGGCCGCCGACGTGGTGGTGGTCGCCAGCCGCTGGGAGGCCCGCTCGCTGGTGGTGCAGGAGTCGATGCGGGCCGGCGTGCCGGTGGTCGCCACCGCCGTCGGCGGGATCCCCGAGCTGGTCGGCGACGCGGCCGTGCTGGTGCCGGCCGGCGACCCGGTCGCGATCGGCCGGGCGGTGCGCGGGCTGCTGGCCGACCCGGCGGGCCGCGAGCGGCTGGTGGCGGCCGGCCGGCAGCAGGCCGAGACCTGGCCGGACGAGGCCGCCACCGTCGCCCAGGTGCTCAGCACCTACGACGAGCTGGTCCAGCGGGACTAGAAGACTGATGAAGATGTTGAAAGCGCGCCCGGCTTGTACCAGTTCGACCTGATTGACATTTACCGGCAATCTGGGGTGAGTCGGGCAGCCAGAGCAAGATCTTCAAGAGGCTTCTAGGGCCTGTCCGGCCCCAGGCCGCCGGACCGCTAGACCGTCGCCTGTTCGACCCGCTCGGCCGCCAGGCCGTCCGGCTGGGCGGACAGGTAGGCGCCGCCGCAGGCGGTCAGCCGCAGTGCGGTGTCGATCAGCGGGACGTGGCTGAAGGCCTGCGGGAAGTTGCCGACCTGGCGCTTGAGCCGCGGGTCCCACTCCTCGGCGAGCAGGCCGAGGTCGTTGCGCAGCGCGAGCAGCCGGTCGAACAGCTCGCGCGCCTCCTGCACCCGGCCGATCATGGCGAGGTCGTCGGCCAGCCAGAACGAGCAGGCCAGGAAGGCGCCCTCGTGGCCGGAGAGGCCGTCGACGTTGTTGCCGCTCTCGTCGTGGGTCGGGTAGCGCAGCACGAAGCCGTCCTCGGTGGACAGCTCGCGCTGGATCGCCTCGATGGTGCCGATGACGCGCTTGTCGTCCGGCGGCAGGAAGCCGACCTGGGGGATGAGAAGCAGCGAGGCGTCCAGCTCCTTGCCGCCGTAGTACTGGGTGAAGGTGTTGCGCTCCGGGTCGTAGCCCTTCTCGCAGACGTCCCGGTGGATGGTCTCGCGCAGCTCGCGCCAGCGCTCCAGGTGGCCGTCGGAGGGGGCGTCCTCGGGGGTCTGCTCCAGCAGCTTGATCGTCCGGTCGACGGCGACCCAGGCCATCACCTTGGAGTGGACGAAGTGCCGGCGCGGGCCGCGGACCTCCCAGATGCCCTCGTCCGGCTCCTGCCAGTGGTCCTCCAGGTACTCGATCAGGCGCAGCTGGAGGTGGTGGGCGTGGTCGTTGCGGACCAGGCCGGTCATGTGGGCCAGGTGCAGGGCCTCGACGACCTCGCCGTAGACGTCCAGCTGGAGCTGGCCGGCCGCGCCGTTGCCGACCCGGACGGGCTGCGAGCCCTCGTAGCCGGGCAGCCAGTCCAGCGAGGACTCGGTGAGCTCGCGCTCGCCGGCGATGCCGTACATGATCTGGAGGTTCTCCGGGTCGCCGGCGACGGCGCGCAGCAGCCACTCGCGCCAGGCCTTGGCCTCGTCGCGGTAGCCGGTGCGCAGCAGCGAGGAGAGGGTGATCGCGGCGTCGCGCAGCCAGGTGTAGCGGTAGTCCCAGTTGCGCTCACCGCCGATGTCCTCGGGCAGCGAGGTGGTGGGGGCGGCGACGATGCCGCCGGTGGGGGCGTAGGTGAGGCCCTTGAGGGTGATCAGGGAGCGGATCACGGCCTCGCGGTAGGGGCCCTGGTAGGTGCACTGGGCGGCCCACTCGTGCCAGAAGTCGGTGGTGGCGTCGAGCATCTCCTCGGCGTCCGGGGCCTTCGGCGCGTCCAGGTGGGAGGCCTGCCAGGTGAGGGCGAAGGCGATCCGCTCGCCGGCGGTGACGGTGAAGTCGGCGTAGGTGGTCAGGTCGCGGCCGTAGGTCTCGGACTCGCCGTCCAGCCACACCGAGTCGGGCCCGGCCACGGCGACGGTGCGGTGGCCGCCTCCGGCCTGCTCGACCCGGTGCACCCAGGGCACGATGCGCCCGTACGAGAAGCGCATCCGCACCGCCGAGCGCATCCGGACGGTGCCGGCCACGCCCTCGACGATCCGGATCACCTGGGGGACGGCGTCGCGGCCGGCCAGCGGGCGCGGCGGCATGAAGTCGATCACCCGGACGGTGCCGCCCTGGGTGTCCCACTCCTGTTCCAGGACCAGCGAGTCGCCCCGGTAGCGGCGGCGGTCGGCGGGCACCGCGGGGGCGGCCGCGGTGGGCGGCGGGACCCTCAGATCGGCGGTGTCGGTGAAGCGGGGGAGGCCGAGGGCGGGGGCGGCCGGGGTGGGGGGTGCCGCGGGGGTGGGGACTTCGGTCGCGACGGCTTCGGCCGGACCGATCCGCCAGAAGCCGTGTTCATCGGTGCCGAGCAGGCCGGCGAACACGGCCGGAGAGTCGAAGCGGGGCAGGCAGAGCCAGTCCACCGCCCCGTCCCTGCTGACCAGGGCAGCGGTCTGCATGTCCCCGATGAGTGCGTAGTCCTCGATACGGCCGGCCACGTGGATCTCCAGTTCGCAATGTGGTCACGACGCATCGGCGATCTGGGGGAGCGAACGGTCTGCGGGGCCGGAGCCCACCCCGGGACGTCCGGCCCGCCGAAGGGTGGTGGCGGGCCTTGCTGGAGTGTCCGCGCGGGGCTCGGTCGAGCCCCTGGGGTGGGAGGGGAGGAGCTGGAATACGGGGAGGTCCGGTCGCGCATCGGGGACCGGGAGTGTCCTGACCTCCCACGCCCTCCGCGTGCTCGTGCTGTCGGCGATGCGTCCGTGCAGCTTACGACGGACGAAAGGGGCGAAGCACGCGGGCGCAGCCTCGTGTGGCGCCACAATTCGGCGGAAATGCCGTGCATCGCGAGGACGCCGGGCAGGATGGTCCGGACGGATCAGTTCCGCCTGGTCCCAGTGGAGGGGCTGTCATGGCCCGAACGGAGTGCTCCGAAGTGGCCCGGTCCGGCCGTGGTGCGACCGGTGTGACGGCTGCGCCGGATGATGCGCCGGTGGTGCGCCCCGCGCACGCCCCCGGGGCGCCGCGAGCGGGCCGGAAGGCGTCCGGGTCGGGTCACTGATACCCTGGTATCCCGTGGACCGGTGGGATCAAACGCCCCGGACCAGCCGAATCGACGACCCCCCGAGTGCCGTGCACCGCACCGCCTCCCGTCGTTCGGCGAGTCGAGAGCATCCCGCCCACGTCACCTTCGACACGCGACCCACGGGAGCCCCCTCTTGGCACAGCCCCATTCCGGCAAGGCAGCGAACGGCCGCGCCGTGACGACCAAGCACCTCTTCGTCACCGGGGGTGTCGCCTCTTCGCTCGGCAAGGGCCTCACCGCCTCCAGCCTTGGCGCGCTCCTCAAGGCCCGCGGCCTGCGCGTCACCATGCAGAAGCTCGACCCGTACCTCAACGTGGACCCGGGCACCATGAACCCGTTCCAGCACGGTGAGGTCTTCGTCACGGACGACGGCGCCGAGACCGACCTGGACATCGGCCACTACGAGCGGTTCCTGGACACCAACCTGCACGGTTCGGCGAACGTCACCACCGGCCAGGTCTACTCCACCGTCATCGCCAAGGAGCGACGCGGTGAGTACCTGGGCGACACCGTCCAGGTCATCCCCCACATCACCAACGAGATCAAGTCCCGGATCCGCCGGATGGCGACCGAGGACGTCGACGTGGTGATCACCGAGGTCGGCGGGACCGTCGGCGACATCGAGTCGCTGCCGTTCCTGGAGGCCGTCCGCCAGGTCCGCCACGAGGTCGGCCGGGACAACGTGTTCTTCGTGCACGTCTCCCTGCTGCCGTACATCGGCCCCTCGGGCGAGCTGAAGACCAAGCCCACCCAGCACTCCGTCGCCGCGCTGCGCAACATCGGCATCCAGCCCGACGCGATCGTGCTGCGCGCCGACCGCGAGGTCCCGCAGGCCATCAAGCGCAAGATCTCGCTGATGTGCGACGTGGACGAGGAGGCCGTGGTGGCGGCGATCGACGCCAAGTCGATCTACGACATCCCCAAGGTCCTGCACGGCGAGGGCCTGGACGCCTACGTGGTGCGCCGGCTCGACCTGCCGTTCCGCGACGTGGACTGGACCACCTGGGACGACCTGCTGCGCCGCGTCCACGAGCCGCAGCACATCGTCAAGGTCGCCCTGGTCGGCAAGTACATCGACCTGCCCGACGCCTACCTGTCGGTGACCGAGGCGCTGCGTGCCGGCGGCTTCGCCAACAACGCCCGGGTCGAGATCAAGTGGGTGACCTCGGACGACTGCGAGACCCCCGAGGGCGCCCGGGCGCAGCTCGGCGACGTGGACGCGATCTGCATCCCCGGCGGCTTCGGCGACCGCGGCGTCAACGGCAAGGTCGGCGCCATCACCTTCGCCCGCGAGAACCGCGTCCCGCTGCTCGGCCTGTGCCTGGGCCTGCAGTGCGTGGTCATCGAGGCGGCCCGCAACCTGGCCGGCCTGCCCGAGGCCAACTCCACCGAGTTCGACGCCGCCGCCAAGCACCCGGTCGTCTCCACGATGGCCGAGCAGCTGGCCATCGTCGACGGCAAGGGCGACCTGGGCGGCACCATGCGCCTGGGCCTGTACCCGGCCAAGCTCGCCGAGGGCTCGATCGTCCGTGAGGTCTACGGCGGCGAGCAGTACGTCGAGGAGCGCCACCGCCACCGCTACGAGGTCAACAACGCCTACCGCGCGGACCTGGAGAAGACCGGCCTGCAGTTCTCCGGCCTCTCCCCGAAGGGCGACCTGGTCGAGTACGTCGAGTACCCGCGCGAGGTGCACCCGTACCTGGTGGCCACCCAGGCCCACCCGGAGCTGAAGTCCCGCCCGACCCGCCCGCACCCGCTGTTCGCGGGCCTGGTCAAGGCCGCCATCGAGATCAAGACCACCGCGGCCGAGTAAGTCGTCGGTCGTTGACCCGTGCGGGGGGGGGGGGGGGCGGGGGGGGGGGCGGGGCGGGGGGGGGGGGTGGTGTGGTGGGTGTGCTTAGGTGTGGGGGGTGGATACTGAGGGCGCTCTCGGGGGGGCCGGC
>NZ_JBHWIJ010000160.1:0-18651 GCF_042732255.1 Kitasatospora sp. NPDC059803
GCGAGGGGGCGGGGGGGGTGGGGGGGGCGCGGGGGGGCGGGGGGGGCGCGCGCCGCCCCCCCCCCCCCCCTCGACGTTCCCGGAAGCGTCCCGGTGGCGTCCCGGCGGCCCTCCCCGGCGGGCGCGGAACGTGGCGAAATGCCAGAGTTATGGGGATTTGCGATATAGCTGGAGCCGTACGACGGGAGATGCGCCCCCATGCCTGACACTCCGACCCCCGCCACCATGCACAAGAACCCCGGCCACGTCGCGGCCGCCGGCTCCGCCGTCCACGCGCCGTCCTCGCCGTCCTCTGCGTCCGCCGCCTCCGCCGCGACCGACGCCGGCAAGCCGACCGGCGAGCGCGGCCGCACGGCGCTGGCCGTCGGCGTGGTCGAGAAGATCGCCGGGATGGCCGCCCGCGAGGTCAACGGCATCCACGCCCTCGGCTCCGGCCTCGCCCGCACCTTCGGCGCGATGCGCGACCGGGTGCCGGGCGGCAAGTCTGGCGTCGGGCGCGGCATCAAGGCCGAGGTCGGCGAGAAGCAGACCGCCATCGACATCGCCTTGGTCGTCGAGTACGGCGTGGTCATCCCCGAACTCGCCCGCCAGGTACGGGAGAACATCATCGACGCGGTCGAGCGGATGACCGGCCTGGAAGTCGTCGAGGTCAACATCGCGGTCAACGACGTCCACCTCCCCGACGAGCCCGACGTCGAGGAGGAGGAAGAGGAGACGGTCGTCGCGGGGCAGCGGCCCAAGCTCAAGTAGCGAGCCCACGAAGCGCCCGGCGGCGGGCGGCAGCGAGGACGAGGAGTAGCGGATGAACCTGGCCATCGTCGGCCTGGTGGTGGGCATGGCCCTCGGCTTCGCCGGGTACTTCGGCGGCTTCGCGGCGTTCCTGCTGGTCGCCGCGCTCGGGCTGGTCGGCTTCGTGGCCGGCCGCCTGCTGGAGGGCGACATCGAGCTGGGCGACCTCGGCGACCTGCTCCGCGGCCGCGACCGGCGCCGTTGATGGCGGCTCCCACCACCAGTGCCCGCCGCGAACCCGCCGCCCGGGGCCGACTCCGGATCGCCGACCGCGTCTACGCCCGCATCGCGGCCCGGGCCGCCCGCGAGGCCCTCGCCGACGCCTGGACCGGCCGCACCGCGAAGGGCGCACCGCCCGCCGTCTCGGTGGCCACGCCCGGCAGCACCGTGACCGTCCGGGTCGCCGTCGCACTGCCCTTCCCCGCCGACCTCGCGGCGCTCGCCCGGGCCGTCCGCGAACGCGTCGCCGCGCAGGTCGCCGGGTTCACCGGGACCAGGGTGTCCGAGGTGGTCGTCGTCGTGGAGCGGCTGGTGACCGGGGGAGTGTCATGAGTGCGGGGGGCGAACCGGTGCCCGGCGAGGAGGCGACGGCGGCCGGGGACGGGCCCCCGCCGGAGAAGGTGCGGCGGCCGCGGGCGCCGCGGGCCGTCGTCGCGGCGCTCGTCGCCACCGTGCTGATGGTGCTCGCGGGCGCGCTGCTGTACGACGTGATCGCCGTCCGCGCCGGGTACCCGACCCGCCGGTGGCGCGCCCGGATCGCCGACGAACTGGCCACCCGTCACCTCGACTACCTGTGGGCGCTGGTGGGTGCCGGCGCCGCCGTCCTCCTCGGCGCGGTGCTGCTCTGGCTGGCCCTCGCCCCCGGTCTCGGCCGCTGGCTCCCGCTGCGCCGGCACGGCGACACCGGCGCCGTCATCGACCGGGCCGGCATCGGGCACCTGCTCGCCGACCGCGCCGCCGGACTCCAGGGCATCGACCAGCTGCGGATCCGGATCAGCCGCCGGCGCGTCCGGGTCACCCTCATCGGGGCGGCGGACCCGGTGTCGGTCCAGCGCCAACTGCGCGATGAGCTGGCACGGGTGACGCTGGCCCGGCCGCTGCGCCTGGACGTGCGGGCGGCGCCCGGGGCGGGGCCCGGGGTGGGGGCGGCGGGATGAGGCGGACGGCCGTCAACCGGGTGCTGCTGGGGGTGGTCGGGGCGGTGCTGCTGGCCGCCGGCGTGCTGGTGCTGGCCGGCGGGCTCGACCTGTACCGGCGCCTCGGCGCCGACCCGCCGGGCTGGTGGCCGCTCACCTCCCCGGACCAGCCGGTGCTCAGTGCCCGCTCGCGCACCCGCTGGGCGGATTCGGCCTGGTGGTGGCCCACCGTCATCGGCGGGCTGGCCGTGGTGGTCGCGGGCACCGCCTGGTGGCTGGTGGCGCAGCTGCGGCGCAGCGGCCCGGCCGGCCTCGTCGTGCCGACGCCCGGTGCCACCGGACTCCGGCTGCGGGTCCGCACCCGGGCGCTGGAAGAGGCGCTGGAGACCGGGACGGCCACGCTCCCCGAAGTCGAGCGCGCGGGCGTACGCCTGGTGCGCGCACCCGGGCACCCGCGGCTGCGGGGCGCCGTCCGGCTCACCCCCGGCGGCGATCCGGCGGCCCTGGTGGAGCACTTCGACACCGGCCCGCGAACCGACGCCCGGACCAGCCTGGGTCTCCCGGAACTCCCCGCCGACCTGCGGATCCGGATCCTCCAGGCCGCCCGGCCCGAGTCGCGACGGCGCCGCGGGCGGCGCAGACCCCCGCGGGTGGAGTGAACCAGGGGCGGGCGGAGCCGGGCGCCCGCCCCTGTGTGCGTCCTAGAGCGGGCGCAGGGCGCCGCCGTCGACGGGGATCATCACACCGGTCAGGTAGGAGGCGGCGGGGGAGAGCAGGAAGGCCGCGACCTTGCCGAACTCCTCCGGGGTGCCGTAGCGGCCGAGCGGGATGGTCGCGGCGGCCTGGGCGCGGGCGGCGTCCGGGTCGCCGCCCAGGGAGTCCAGCTCGCGCACCCGGTCGGTGTCGATCCGGGCCGGGAGCAGCCCCACCACCCGGATGCCGCGCGGGCCGAGCTCGTCGGCGAGGGACTTGGCGGCCATCGCCAGCCCCGGGCGCAGGCCGTTGGAGATGCCCAGGCCGGGGATCGGCTGGCGCACCGAGCCGGAGAGCACGAAGCCGATCACGCCGCCCTCGCCGAGGGCTGCGGCGGCGGCGCGGGCGAGCCGCAGCGCGCCGAGGAAGACCGACTCGAACGCGTCGCGCCAGGCCTCCTCGGGGGCGGTGGCCACCGGGCCGGCCTGGGGGCCGCCGACGCTGATCAGCACGCCGTCGAGCCGGCCGAAGTGCCCGGTCGCCTCGGCGATCAGCCGTTCGGCGGTCGCCGGGTCGGCGTTGTCGGCGGCCAGGCCGTGGGCCGTCCCGGCGCCGCCGATGGCGTCCAGCTCGGCGACGGCGGCGGCCACGGACTCCTTGCCGCGTCCGCTGACCAGCACCCGTGCTCCGTCGGCGGCCAGCTCCCGGGCGGCGGCGAAGCCGAGGCCCCGGGTGGCGCCGGTGGCCACGTACACCTTGTCCTTCAGTCCAAGATCCATGGGGCCCATCCTGCCGGGTGGCGGGCGCGAGGGGGAGGGCCGGGGGCTGGGGGGCGGTCGGAGCCGGGCTGGCGTTGACGTCCGGGTCAAGGTCTACCGTCGGTCCCGGCGGCGTGCGGAGGCGGGCCGGGAGAGCGGGTGCGGGGATGCGGATCGGGGAGCTGGCGGAGCGGGCGGGGACGACCACCCGAGCGCTGCGGTACTACGAGCAGCTCGGCCTGCTGCCGGCCCGCCGGGCGGGCAACGGCTACCGGGCGTACGACGAGGAGGACCTGCGGCTGCTGCGGCAGATCCGGACGCTGCAGGACTTCGGGTTCGGCCTGGAGGAGACCCGCCCGTTCGTGGAGTGCCTCCAGGCGGGCCACCCCGAGGGCGACTCCTGCCCGGCCTCGCTGGAGGTGTACCGGCGCAAGCTCGCCGAACTGGACGAGTGCATCGCCCGGCTGCAGGACGTCCGGGCCCAGGTGGCCGGGCAGTTCGACCGGGCGGTACGGGCCCGGGACGGGCTGGCGGCCGAGCCCTCCGGACAGCCGCCGCGCTGTGAACTGGCGAACGAATGGGCGAAGGAGTAGACGATGGTGCAGATCCCAGGGGTGCCCGCGGTGACGGACGACACGTTCGCCGCGGAGGTGCTGGCGGCCGAAGGGCCGGTGCTGGTGGACTTCACGGCGGACTGGTGCCCGCCGTGCCGGATGATGGCGCCGGTGCTGGCGGACGTCGCCCGTGAGGAGGCGCACCGGCTGCGGGTGGTCAGCGTGGACGTGGACCGCAATCCGCGCACCCAGGCGGCGTACGGGGTGCTGTCGATGCCGACGCTGATGGTGTTCCGCGGCGGCGAGCCGGTGCGTTCGGTGGTCGGCGCCCGGGCCAAGGCGCGGCTGCTGCGCGAGCTGGAGGACGTGCTGTAGGCGGTTCTCCGGGGCGTTCCCCCGGGTAGGGGCCTCGGGCCGGGGCCTCAGGCCGCCGGTACGGCCTCGACCGGCACCTCGGCCTCGGCGGCCTGCTTGGCCCGGTCCTTGGCCTCGCGGCGGGCCAGCACCCCGACCCCGACCGGGATCATCGCGGTGAACAGCCACCACTGGATCGCGTACGCCATGTGCGGGCCGATGTCGGAGTGGTTGGGCTCGGGGATCAGCTCGGGCTGGTCGGCGGGGGCCGGGGTGGTGGCGGTGAGCTCCAGGTAGCCGCCGAGCACGGTGGTGACGCCGGTCTCCTTGGCCTGCTGCTCGGTGTTGATCAGGTTGAACTGCCGGTCGGGCAGGCCGGCGCGGTCCTTGATGCCGCTGCTGCCCGTGGTCTCGTCGGCGCGCATCCGACCGGTGAGGGAGACCTCGCCGGTCGGGGCGGCCGGGACGGTCGGGTAGGCGGTGGCGCCGCCGTCGCCGGCCACCCAGCCGCGGTTGACCAGGATGCTGCCCCTGCCGTCGGAGAGCTTGAGCGGGGTGATGACGAAGTAGCCGATCGTGTCCCCGCTGGAGTCGGTCCGCTTGCGGACGACGAACTCGTGCGCCGTGTCGTACTGCCCGGTGGCCGTCACCGGGTGCCAGATGAGGTCCTTGGGCACCGCGAAGCCGGGGGCCGACGACACCGTGTCGAACGGCACGGGGGCGACGGTGAGGGCCTTGCCGATCAGGTCGTTCCGGGCCACCCGCGACTCGTGGCGGTGCAGCTGCCAGAAGCCCAGCTCGATCGTCGCGGGGATCAGCAGCAGCGCGATCAGCATGGTGATCAGCCACTGGCGGGTCAGCAGAAAACGGTACACATGGGCACGGTACGCCGACTTCACATCCGGCTCACGCACCGGGGTGCGGGGCGACCTCGCGGAGCAGTTGGAGGAAGGCGTCCTCGCCGACCACCGGCGTGCCGACCTCGCGGGCCCGGCGGGCCTTGCCGCTCCAGCTGCCCGGCTCGTTGGTGACCAGCAGGCTGGTGAGCCGGCTCACCGAGGTGGCGATGTGCAGGCCGGCCTCGGCGGCGCGGTCCTCCAGCAGCTCCCGGTCGGTGGCGGTGTCGCCGGTGAAGGCCACCCGCATGCCCTGCACCAGCGGCTTGCCGTCCTCCCAGCGTCCCGGGTTGGGGTACGGGCAGGGCGGGCGCTTCTTGGCCTGGCGGTAGGCGGCGCCGGTCCAGGAGGCGCGGCCGAGGGTGGCGGGCTCGTCCTCGCCGAGGTCGGTGACGGCCACGCAGGCCTGCACCGGCAGCGGGACGCCGCCCTGGCGGGCCAGGTGCAGGCTGGGGCGGAACGCCTCGGCGAGCACCCGGGCGTCGTCCAGGGCGTTGTGGGCGTGCTGCTGGCGGACGCCGAAGTGGGCGGCGAGCGAGGACAGCTTGCCGTTGGGCAGCGGCAGCCGCAGGTCGCGGGAGAGCACCATGGTGCAGATCCGCTGTTCGACCGGGGCGCGCAGGCCGGCCCGGGAGAACTCGCGCGAGATCATGTTCCAGTCGAAGAGCGCGTTGTGGGCGACCAGGACCCGGCCGTTCAGCCGGTCGGCGAATTCGTCGGCGATCTGCGGGAAGGTCGGGGCGCCGGAGAGCAGCTCCGACGTGAGGCCGTGGATCCAGACCGGGCCCGGGTCCCGCTGGGGGTTGACCAGGGTGTACCAGTGGTCGGTGACCTCGCCGTCCGGGTCCAGCTGGTAGACGCCCGCCGAGATGACGCGGTCCGAGCGGCCGAGGCCGGTGGTCTCGACGTCGACCACCGCGAAGCCCTCGGCGGGGGCGGCGGTGCGCTGGGCGGGGACCTGGACGGTCCGCGGCGCGCCGTACGTCTCGGGCTGGATCGGGTGCATGGTCCAACAGGATAAGCGCCGTCGGGCCCGCGTCCGGTCGAAATGTTCCGGCCGAGCGACCGGAATAGAGTATTCCGTATGGGCGTCGCCTATCCGGTCGACGCCGTCAACCGGCCGCCGACACCCCCCGACGGCCGACTCCGTAAGGACGAACTCCCATGCGCGCCACCGTGATCCACGGCCCCAATGACATCCGGATCGAAGAGGTCCCGGACCCGGTGATCCAGCACCCGACGGACGTCGTGGTGCGGGTGGTGAACGCCTGCATCTGCGGCAGCGACCTGTGGGCGTACCGCGGGGTGGCCCAGCGGGTGGCCGGGCAGCGGATCGGGCACGAGTTCCTGGGCGTGGTCGAGGAGGCGGGCGCCGAGGTGCGCGGCTTCGCGCCGGGCGACCTGGTGGTGGCGCCGTTCGTCTGGTCGGACGGCAGCTGCGACTTCTGCCGGGAGGGCCTGCAGACCTCCTGCCCGCACGGCGGGTTCTGGGGCGAGGTCGGCTCCGACGGCGGCCAGGGCGAGGCGGTGCGGGTGCCGTTCGCGGACGGCACGCTGGTGAAGCTGCCGAAGGAGGCCGCGGGCGACGAGAAGCTGCTGCCGGGGCTGCTGGCGCTGTCCGACGTGATGGCCACCGGGCACCACGCCGCCGTGTCGGCGCGGGTGCGCCCGGGCGTGACGGTCGCCGTGGTCGGCGACGGCGCGGTGGGCCTGTGCGGCGTGCTGGCGGCGCACCGGCTGGGCGCGGACCGCATCATCGCGCTGGGCCGGCACACCGCCCGCACCGACCTGGCCCGGCGCTTCGGCGCGACCGACGTGGTGGCCGAGCGCGGCGAGGCCGCGATCGAGGCGGTGAAGGAGCTGACCGGCGGCCAGGGTGCGCACGCGGTCCTGGAGGCGGTCGGGACCGAGGAGTCGATGCGTACGGCCGTCTCGATCGCCCGGGACGGCGGCGCGGTGGGCTACGTCGGCGTTCCGCACGGCGGCAGTGCGGGCGTCGACATCGGTCAGATGTTCGGCCGAAACGTTTCGCTCAACGGCGGCGTCGCCCCGGCCCGCGCCTACATCCCCGACCTGCTGCCGGACGTCCTCTCCGGGGCCATCGAGCCGGGTCTGGTGTTCGACCGCACGGTGGGCCTGGACGGTGTCCCGGACGGGTACCGGGCGATGGACGACCGCTCGGCGCTGAAGGTCCGGATCACTTTCTGACGATGCGTCAGAAGGGGCGGCACTGCTGGACGGTGCCGCCCCTTCGGCATGTGGCGGCGGTGTTGTGAAGTGGCGCGAGTGGTGGTTTTCGGCCAATTGGATAGTGCGAGAGGGTGAACGACTGGCTGATCGCGGTCAACCCCTTTCGGGGCGGGCGCGACGCTCCTAGCATTGCGCGGCGCGCACACGGATTGTGACGCCCCTCACGTCCGATCGTTCCCCGTGTGCGACCGCTACGCCGAAGGAGCGAGGAGAGACAGAGTGGATTCGCCGCCGATCACCACTACCCCTACGGAAGTCCAACTCATCGATGAGAGCGAGGAGTTCCGTACCCTGAGGCGCTCGTTCCGGAGCTTCGCCTTCCCGGTCACCATCGGCTTCGTGCTCTGGTACCTGCTCTACGTGCTGCTCTCCTGCTACGCGCCCGGCCTGATGGGCGCCAAGGTCGTCGGGCACATCAACGTGGCCCTGGTGCTGGGGCTGCTGCAGTTCGTCACCACCTTCGCCATCGCCGCCTGGTACGCCCGCTACGCCGACCGGCGGATCGACCCGACCGCCGCCGCGATCCGCGAGGCCCACGGCGCCGTCGTCCACGCTCCCCGGGAGTCCGCCGAATGACCCTGCTCGCCAGCTCCGCCACGGAGCACCGCGGCATCACGATGACCCTCTTCGGGTTGTTCGTGCTGGCCACCCTCGCGATCACCGTCTGGGCCGGGCGGCAGACCAAGGACGCGGCCGACTTCTACGCCGGCGGCCGCGGCTTCACCGGATTCCAGAACGGCCTGGCCATCTCCGGCGACTACATGTCCGCCGCGTCCTTCCTCGGCATCGCCGGCGCCATCGCGCTCTCCGGCTACGACGGCTTCCTCTACTCGATCGGCTTCCTGGTCGCCTGGCTGGTCGCGCTGCTGCTGATCGCCGAACCGCTGCGCAACTCCGGCCGCTTCACCATGGCGGACGTCCTCGCGTTCCGGATGCGCCAGCGCCCGGTGCGCACCGCGGCGGGCGTCTCCACCATCGTGGTGTCGATCTTCTACCTGCTCGCCCAGATGGTCGGTGCCGGGACGCTGGTCGCCCTGCTGCTCGGGGTCAACGGGGACGCCGCCAAGCGCTGGACCATCGTCGCGGTCGGCGCGCTGATGGTCGTCTACGTGGTGATAGGGGGCATGAAGGGCACCACCTGGGTGCAGATCGTCAAGGCCGTGCTGCTGATCGCCGGCACCGCGCTGATGACCGTCCTGGTGCTCGCCAAGTACCACTTCAACCCCTCGGAACTGCTCGGCGCCGCCGCCAGCGCGAGCGGCAAGGGCGCGGCCTTCCTCGAACCGGGGCTGAAGTACGGGGCCAGCGACACCAGCAAACTCGACTTCATCAGCCTCGGGATCGCGCTGGTGCTCGGCACCGCCGGCCTGCCGCACATCCTGGTCCGCTTCTACACCGTGCCCACCGCCAAGGCGGCCCGGAAGTCGGTGCTCTGGGCGATCGGCATCATCGGCGTCTTCTACCTGATGACCCTGGCGCTCGGCTTCGGTGCGGCGGCGCTGGTCGGCCCCAAGGCGATCAAGGCGGCCAACGCCTCGGGCAACACGGCGGCCCCGCAGCTGGCCGAGGTGCTCGGCGGAGGCTCCGGCACCACCGGCGGCGCGATCCTGCTCGCGGTGATCTCCGCCGTCGCCTTCGCCACCATCCTGGCCGTGGTCGCCGGACTCACCCTGGCGTCCTCCGCCTCCTTCGCGCACGACCTGTACGCCAACGTGATCCGGCGCGGCAAGGCCACCGAGAAGCAGGAGGTGCTCTCGGCGAAGTGGGCCGCCGTCGCGATCGGCGCGGTGGCCATCGTGCTCAGCCTCTTCGCGGGCAAGCTCAACACCGCCGCCCTGGTCGCCCTGGCCTTCGCGGTGGCCGCCTCGGCGAACCTGCCCACCCTGCTCTACTCGCTGTTCTGGAAGCGCTTCACCACCTCCGGCGCGGTCAGCTCGGTCTACGCCGGCCTGATCAGCTCGGTGGTGCTGGTGGTCTTCTCCCCGGTGGTCTCCGGCGCGAAGACCTCGCTGTTCCCGGACACCGACTTCCACTGGTTCCCGCTGGAGAACCCGGGTCTGGTCTCCATCCCGATCGGCTTCCTGGCCGGGTGGATCGCCACCCTGCTGTCCAAGGACCGACCCGACCCGGCGAAGTACGCTGAACTGGAGGTTCGGGCGCTGACCGGGCTGGGCGCCCACTGACCGGGCGCCCACCGACCGACCGGCGATGACTATGCTGGCCCGGCCCGCCGTGACGGTGGCCGGGCCGGCCGCATTCTCGGGAAGGGACGCACGTGCTGCTCGACACCTTCGGACGCCAGGCCGTCGACCTGCGGGTATCCCTCACCGACCGGTGCAACCTCCGCTGCACCTACTGCATGCCGGAAGAGGGCCTGCGCTGGCTGGCCAAGCCCGAGCTGCTGACCGACGAGGAGATCGTCCGGCTGGTCACCCTCGCGGTGCGCGACCTGGGCGTCCGGGAGGTCCGCTTCACCGGCGGCGAGCCGCTGCTGCGCCCCGGCCTGGTCGCCATCGTCGCCGCCTGCTCGGAGCTGGAGCCGCGCCCCGAGCTGTCCCTCACCACCAACGGCATCGGGCTGGCCCGTACCGCGACGGCGCTGCGCGAGGCCGGGCTCGACCGGGTCAACGTCTCGCTGGACACCCTCGACCCCGAGGTGTTCCACACCCTCACCCGCCGCCACCGCCACCAGGACGTGCTGGCCGGGCTGGCCGCCGCCGAGGCCGCCGGGCTGACGCCGGTCAAGCTGAACGCGGTGCTGATGCGCGGGGTCAACGACCACGAGGCGCCCGACCTGCTGGCCTGGTGCCTGGAGCACGGCTACGAGCTGCGCTTCATCGAGCAGATGCCGCTGGACGCCCAGCACGGCTGGGACCGCTCCGCGATGGTCACCGCCGAGGAGATCCTCGACCTGCTCGGTGCGCGGTTCACGCTCACCCCGGAGCCGTCCGCCCGCCGGGGCGCTGCGCCCGCCGAACGCTGGCTGGTGGACGGCGGCCCGGCCCAGGTGGGCGTGATCGCCTCCGTCACCCGCCCGTTCTGCCGGGCCTGCGACCGGACCAGGCTGACCGCCGACGGGCAGGTGCGCAACTGCCTGTTCGCGACCGGGGAGACGGACCTGCGCACCGCCCTGCGCTCGGGCGCGGACGACGCCGAGCTGGGCGCGCTGTGGCGGGCGGCGATGTGGGGCAAGAAGGCCGGGGCCGGGATCGACGACCCGGAGTTCCACCAGCCCGAGCGACCGATGTCGGCGATCGGCGGCTAGCGGGCCTCGGACGGCGTGGGAGGTCGGAGCGCCCCGGGCGGTCAGGGTGTCTCGGGCGGTCAGGGCGTCTCGGACGACTCGGACGGGTCCGGGGTCCAGTCGGCGAAGGCGACGACCTCCTTGAGGAAGCCGCGCACGCCGAGGAACTGGGACAGGTGCTCACGGTGCTCGTCGCAGGCGAGCCAGGTCTTGCGGCGGTCCGGGGTGTGCAGCTTGGGGTTGTTCCACACCAGCACCCAACGGGCGTCCGCCCGGCAGCCCTTGGCGGAGCAGATCGGCGTCTGCGAGGTGTCCATCGGGTCGTCCTCAGCGCTAGGCGGGTGGTCTGCACCGCCAGTGTTTCACGCGCTCCGCGCGGCCCGGAGGGAGCCCGCCCGGATCCGGGCATGGCGACGCCGGGCAGCCACGGGGGGAGCCGCCCGGCGTCGGTCCGTCGCTCCGACGGGGGATGCGGAGCGCGTACGCAGTATGTCACGCCAGGGGCCTCGGATGGGGAGGTCTTGCATGATTAATCTGAGCTTCTTCTGAGCTTTCTTCGAGCCTGATTCTCTCGAAACGTCGCGAAACGGACGGTCAGTTCGAGCCCTGTGAAGGATCGGTGGCAGCGGACTTTGCCCCATCTGTACCGGGGGCCCCAGCTGCCCCACCCCTCCCACCCGTCCCACCGGGGCCGAGCATCAACGGGGTGTCCAGCGGGATGTCGAAGGTGCTCGGCAGCCCCGGCGCCCGCTCCCGGCCCGCGTTGGCGATCAGGACGGCGAAGTACGGCAGCAGCACGGCGCCGGCCAGCGCCGCGAACGCCAGCCACCGCTGGACGTCCCACAGCACCACGGCGAGCAGCACGCAGACCGTCCGGAGCAGCATCGAGACCACGTAGCGGCGCTGCCGCCCGCGGACGTCCTCGGTGAGGCTGCTCCGCGCTCCCGTGATCCGGTGGACCTGCTGTCCACCGTCGGCGCTCTTGCCCATGTCCTACCGCCCTCGTCCACGCTCCCGCGCGACTCGCCGCGCGGCCTCCTCACGGTACGCCTGGGCAGCGGGGACGACGAGACCGGGTGGGGCGGACCCACCCGGTCGGGTGTGCGAAGGGACTGTCCGGCCGATCGGGACGGCCGATCGGGACGGCAACAGGGATAGTGAGGGGCCTCACGACCGCCGGGAGAGGAACTGCGGCGGGACGGCGTCGGTGAGCCAGACGCCGTTGTCGCTGATCCGGAACTCGTGGCCGGCCGCCGCCATCGCGGCCGCGTTCACGGTGAGCACCACCGGGCGGCCGTGCCGGGCGCCGACCCGGACCGCGGTCTCGGTGTCCGCGGACAGGTGGACGTCCTGCCGGGCCATCGGGCGCAGGCCCTCCCGGAAGATCGACGCCAGATGGCGGTCGGCGGTGCCGTGGTAGAGCACCGGGGGCGGCACGGTGGCGGCCAGGCCGAGGTCGACCGCCACCGTGTGGCCCTGGTTGGCGCGGATCGAGAGACCGTCCGCGGAGTAGCCGAAGCGGCGCTTGTTGTTGGTCGCCACCACGTGGTCCAGATCGGCCCTGGTCAGCCGGTTGCCCTTCGCCGCGAGGGCGGTGAGGAGCACGTCGATCCGGATCCAGCCGGACTCGTCCAGCGTGACGCCCACCCGCTCCGGTTCGTGCCGCAGGATGCGCGACAGCATCTTGCTCGTCTTGACCAGCCGCTTCTCGTCCATCATGTCTCTCGTATCCCCCCGTTGGTCAGTGGCTATGAGGCCTGGCTGACCGAACTCATGTTGAAGTCCGCGACACGCACGGGTGGCATCGCGGTGCGGGTGAAGTAGTCGCTCCACTCGCGGGGCAGGCAGCGCTCGGTGCGGCCCGCCTCGGTGATCCGGTCCAGCAGGTCCACCGGGGACTCGTTGAACCGGAAGTTGTTGACCGCGCCGACGACTTCGCCGTTCTCGACCAGGTAGACGCCGTCCCTGGTCAGACCGGTGAGCAGCAGCGTCGCCGGGTCCACCTCGCGGATGTACCAGAGGCAGGTGAGCAGCAGGCCGCGCTCGGTGCGGGCGATCATCTCGTCCAGGGTCGGCGCGCTGTCCTGGTCGGCCGTCTCCAGCACCAGGTTGTCGCCGAACGGGCGCAGCGGCAGGCCGGTGAGGCCGGCGGAGTGGCGGCTGGTGACCAGGTCGGTCAGCACGCCCTCGCGGATCCACTCGGTGGCGTCGATCGGCAGGCCGTTGTCGAAGACCGAGATGTCCCCGCCGGTCGAGTGCGCGAGGACGAACGGCTCCGACTCCAGGCCGGGTTCGGCCGGGTCCGTGCGCAGCGTGAGCGGCAGCCCGGCGAGCTTGTCGCCGATCCGGGTGCCGCCGCCGGGCTTGGAGAAGACGGTGCGGCCCTCGTGGGCGTCGCGGCCGACGGCGGACCAGGCGAGGCAGAGCATCAGGTCGGCGACGGCCGAGGGCGGCAGCAGCGTCTCGTACCGGCCGGCCGGCAGGTCCACCTTGCGGGCGCCCCAGCCGAGGCGCTTGGTCAGCTCGGTGTGCAGGGCGGTGACGTCCACGTCGGAGAAGTCCCGGGTGGCGGCGCCGGCCCACGCGGAGCCGGACAGGTCGGCGGTCTTGGCGTTGATCTCGACCATGCCGGTCGGCTGGTCGTGGCGCAGCCGCAGGCCGGTGGAGGTGCCCAGGTAGCTGCTGACCACCTCGTGCCGGGCGAAGCCGTACAGCAGTTCGCCCTGTGCGGCGGCCCGGGCGAAGGCCTCGCCGAGGGCCGGGCCGAAGGCGTCGAACACCGCGATCGAGGTCTCGGCGGGCGGCCGGGTGAAGTCCGGGGAGGACGGCCGGTCGGCCACGAGCGGCTGGGCGTCCTCGGCCGGGCCGGCCGCGCGGGCGGCCTCCTCGGCGGCGCGGACCAGGCCCTCCACCTCGTCCGGGGTGACGGCCTCGCGGGAGACCACGCCGGAGGCGGTGCCCTCGGCCCCGGCCACGGTGGCGATCACGGTGAGGCGGCGGCCGCGGGTGACGCCGTTGGTGGTCAGCGAGTTGCCGGCCCAGCGCAGGTTGGCGGTGGACTCCTCGTCGGCGATCACCACGCAGCCGTCGGCGCGGGCGAGGCCGAGTGCCAGCTCGACCAGTTCGTGGGGCTGCATCGCGGTCATCAGTGACCCGCCTCCTGCTGGGTGTTGAGCACGTTGACGTTGCGGAACAGCGCCGACGGGCAGCCGTGGCTGACCGCCGCGATCTGGCCGGGCTGCGCCTTGCCGCAGTTGAAGGCGCCGCCGAGGACGTAGGTCTGCGGGCCGCCGACCGCCGTCATCGAGCCCCAGAAGTCGGTGGTGGTCGCCTGGTAGGCGAAGTCCTTGACCTGGCCGGCGAGTTCGCCGTTCTTGATGGCGTAGGCGCGCTGGCCGGTGAACTGGAAGTTGTAGCGCTGCATGTCGATCGACCAGGAGCGGTCGCCGACGATGTACAGGCCGTTCTCCACCCCGGCGAACAGGCCCTCGGTGTCCGGGCCGTCGGCGGCGGGCTGGAGCGAGACGTTGGCCATCCGCTGCACCGGCACGTGGGCCGGGGAGTCCGCGAAGGCGCAGCCGTTGGAGCGCTCGAAGCCCTTCAGCTTGGCCATGCCGCGGTCGAGTTGGTACCCGACCAGGGTGCCGTCCTTGACCAGGTCCCAGGACTGGGTGGCGACGCCCTCGTCGTCGTAGCCGATCGTGGACAGGCCGTGCTCGGCGGTGCGGTCGCCGGTGACGTGCATCAGCTCGGAGCCGTACCTGAGCGAGCCGAGCCGGTCGAAGGTGGCGAAGGAGGTGCCGGCGTAGGCGGCCTCGTAGCCGAGGGCGCGGTCCAGCTCGGTGGCGTGGCCGATCGACTCGTGGATGGTCAGCCAGAGGTTGGACGGGTCGATGACCAGGTCGTAGCGGCCGGCCCGGACGCTCGGCGCCTTCATCTTCTCGGCGAGCAGGGTGGGCAGTTCGGCGAGTTCGGCGTCCCAGTCCCAGCCCGTCGCGGGCAGGCCCCGGCCGTCGGGGGACGGCCCCCGGACCCCCGTGAGGTACTCGAAGCCGCGCCCGACCGGCGGGGCCAGCGTGCGCATCGAGTCGAAGGCCCCGGTGCGCTCGTCCACTGAGGTGGCCTCCAGCGTGGGGTGCAGCCGGATCCGCTGCTGGGTGGTGACGGTGCCCGCGGTGTCCGCGTAGAACTTGTTCTCCTGGACGGTCAGCAGGCTCGCCTGGACGTGCGAGACGCCCTCGGCGGCCAGCAGCCGCGAACTCCACTCGGCGAGCAGTGTGGTCTTCTCCGCGTCCGGCACCTCGAAGGGGTTCACCTCGTAGGAGGAGACCCAGGTGGCGTCCCGGTACACCGGCTCGTCGGCCAGCTCGACCCGTTCGGCGGAGCCGGCGGCCCGGCTGATCCCGCCGGACAGGCGGGCCACCGCGACGGCCTGCTCGGCGACCCGCGCCGCCGCGTCGGCGGTGAGGTCCACCCCGGCGGCGAAGCCCCAGGCGCCGTCCAGCAGCACCCGGACGGCGAAGCCGAGTTGCACGCTGTCGGAGGTGCCGGCCGGGCGGGCGTCGCGCAGTCGCCAGGAGGCGCTGCGGACCCGCTCCAGGCGGAAGTCGGCGTGGGCGGCGCCGAGTTCGCGGGCCCGGGTGAGGGCGGCGTCGGCGAGGGTGCGCAGCGGGAAGGCGAGGAACAGCGGGTCGACGGCGCGCCCGTGCGGGGCGCCGACGCTGTCGGCCGGAGGGATCGGAGGCAATCGTGCTCCCTGGTCGCGGAGGGTGGCGGTGCGGCGCCACACAGGGGCGCCCGCACCGCATCATGGCCGGTCCAGGGGGTTTCGGCCAGCGCATTTCGGCCGGTGCGCCGCCGTGGTGGCCGGTCGGTCAGCCGACGATCTCCCACCAGCCGTCCAGCTCCGGCGGGTTGTCCACGTCGACCCGCTCGCCGGGGCGTGGCACGGCCAGCGGGACGGCCTGCGCCTTGGCCTCGGCCAGCAGCCGCTCGATCGGCTCGGCCCACGGGTGCAGGCCCAGGTTGAAGGTGCACCAGTGCACCGGCACCAGCAGGCCCGCCTGGAGGTCGCGGTGGGCGCGCACGGCGTCCTCGGGGGTCATGTGGATGTCGGCCCAGGCGGCGTCGTAGGCGCCGATCTGCACCAGCGCGGCGTCGAAGGGGCCGTGCCGGTCGCCGATCCGGGCGTAGCCCTCGAAGTAGCCGGAGTCACCGGTGTAGAAGACCTTGCGGTCGGGGCCGGCGATCACCCAGGAGCCCCACAGGGTGGTGTTGCGGGTCAGGCCGCGGCCGGAGAAGTGGTGCGCCGACGTGAGGGTGAGCACCAGGTCGCCGAGGGTGCAGGTCTCGTCCCAGTCCAGCTCGATGATGCGGTGCTCCGGGACGCCCCAGCGGCGCAGGTGGCCGCCGATGCCCAGCGGCACCGCGAACGGCGCGGACTGGCTGCGCACCAGGCGCTTGACCGTCGCCATGTCCAGGTGGTCGTAGTGGTCGTGCGAGATCAGCACGGCGTCGACCTGCGGCAGCTCCTCCAGTTCCACCGGCACGGGGTGCAGCCGCTTGGGGCCGACGTGCGCGGCGGGGGAGCAGCGCTCGCTCCAGATCGGGTCGAGCAGCACCCGGGAGCCCTCGATCTCCACCAGCGCGGAGGCGTGCCCGTACCAGGTGATCGCCACGCCCTCGGCTGCCGGGCCGGGGCCGCCGGCGGGGCGGACGGTCGGCACGGGGTGGGCGGGGACGCGGCCCTCGCGCTCGAACAGCATCCGGCGGATGGTGCCGCGGTCGATGTCCGGGGCGGTGGTGGCCCGGGCCAGGGTGGAGGGGGCGTTGTGGAAGACGCCGTCGCGGTACTGCGGCGAGTCGCGCACCCGCTCCTCGTGCTCGCCGTCCGGCCGCCGGCCGAACGCCGCCGGCAGGTCGCGCAGCGACCAGGCGGCCGCTCCCAGGCCGGCCGCGAGGGCGGTCAGGGCCAGCAGCCGTCCGTTCCGGTGGGTGCTCCTGGGCCGTGCCTTGGTCATGCGCCCTGCCTTCGTTCCTCGCGGGACCCTTCGGGGGATCGGTACGGCCGGTCCCGGGTCGGCCCACACCACGGGGGCAACGGGTGCGCGGGGCCGTGTTGTTCCCGTACGGCGGCGCCGGCTGGGCTCCGGCCGTGGTTCGGTCAGGGCGGCTGAGCAGGTGCGGGGCGCTGCGGGTACGGATTGTCGGATTGCGACAGTTCCTCCGGTGCGGCGCTGTGGGAGCCCGATGCGCCGACACCGCCGACCGCCCGATAGCGTCACACTGCGTACGCGTTCCGACGTACGTCCGCACACACGGAGAGAGGTGGATCGTTGAGCCGCTCGGTTCTCGTCACCGGAGGAAACCGGGGCATCGGCCTCGCGATCGCCCAGGCCTTCGCCGAGGCGGGTGACAAGGTCGCCATCACCAGCCGCTCGGGCGAGGTGCCGGAGGCCCTGCAGAAGTACGACGTCCTCGCGGTGCGCTGCGACATCACGGACGCCGCGCAGGTCGACGCCGCCTTCACCGAGATCGAGGAGAAGCACGGCGCGGTCCAGGTGCTGGTCGCCAACGCGGGCATCACCAACGACACCCTGCTGCTGCGCATGTCCGAGGAGGACTTCACCTCCGTCCTGGACACCAACCTGACCGGGGCCTTCCGGGTGGTCAAGCGCGCCTCGAAGCTGATGATGCGCGCCCGCAAGGGCCGCGTCGTGCTGATCTCGTCCGTGGTGGGCCTGTCCGGCTCGCCGGGCCAGTCGAACTACGCCGCGTCCAAGGCGGGCCTGGTCGGCTTCGCCCGGTCGCTGGCGCGCGAGCTGGGCCCGCGCAACATCACCGTCAACGTGGTCGCCCCCGGCTTCGTCGACACCGACATGACCGCTGTGCTCAGCGACGAGCGCCGCGCGGACATCGTCTCGGGCGTGCCGCTGGGCCGCTACGCGTCGCCCGCCGAGGTCGCGTCCACCGTGCGGTTCCTCGGTTCGGACGAGGCCGCGTACATCACCGGAGCCGTCATTCCCGTGGACGGCGGATTGGGCATGGGTCACTGAGCATGACTGGAATCCTTGAGGGCAAGCGCATCCTGATCACGGGTGTGCTGATGGAGTCCTCCATCGCCTTCCACGCCGCCAAGCTCGCCCAGGAGCAGGGTGCGGAGATCATCCTCACCGCGTTCCCGCGTCCGAGCCTGACCGAGCGGATCGCCAAGAAGCTGCCGAAGCCGGTCACCGTGCTGCCGCTGGACGTCTCCAGCGAGGAGGAGCTGGCGGGCATCGCCGACACGGTCCGCGAGCACCTGCCGACCCTGGACGGCATCGTCCACTCGATCGGCTTCGCCCCGCAGGACGCCCTGGGCGGCAACTTCCTGGACACCCCGTGGGAGTCCGTGGCCACCGCGATGAACGTCTCGGCCTTCTCGCTGAAGTCGCTGACCATGGCGCTGCTGCCGCTGATGCAGGACGGCGGCTCGGTCGTCGGCCTCACCTTCGACGCGCAGTTCGCCTGGCCGCAGTACGACTGGATGGGCCCGGCCAAGGCCGCCCTGGAGTCGACCAACCGCTACCTGGCGCGCTACCTGGGCGAGCGGGACATCCGCTGCAACCTGATCTCGGCCGGCCCGCTCGGCTCGATGGCCGCCAAGTCCATCCCGGGCTTCGGCGACCTCGCGGACACCTGGAACCACCGCTCCCCGCTGAAGTGGGACCTGACCGACCCGGAGCCGGCCGGCCGCGGCATCGTCGCGCTGCTCTCGGACTGGTTCCCGAAGACCACCGGCGAGATCATCCACGTCGACGGCGGTCTGCACGCCATCGGCGCCTGACCGCTTCGCCGCACACCGCTGCCCGGCACCCTCGTGGGGGGGCCGGGCAGCGGCGGTGCATGAAGTGGCCCGGCCCCCCAGGGGTCGGCGGGGGTGGCCGCGCCCCTTGCGCCGGCCGGCACGTCCGCGTCGCGCGGGGGGGCGCCCGCGCG
>NZ_JBHWIJ010000161.1:0-1605 GCF_042732255.1 Kitasatospora sp. NPDC059803
GCCCTGGTACGAACGCGTGCGGCCTGCACGGCCGTGGCCCGCCCAACCCCGGCCACCTCCCCCGCCACCCCCCCCCGCCCCACCGCCCCCGGGGCCCCCCCCGGGGCCCCCCCCTTTTCCGGGCTCCCGCGGGCGGTCCCACGATCCGACGCCGGCTGTCTCGCCCATCGGACGAGCTGTCTCGGAATACCGGAGGGGCGTGACACTGTTGGCCTAGGAGCCACCCGCGTGGCGGCGCAGCAACCACCATGAGGCTGGCCCAGGCCACCTGAACCAGACACCCATCGGAGTCCCCGTGTCGTTGCCACCCCTGGTCGAGCCGGCTGACGAGCTCACCGTTGACGAGGTCCGCAGGTACTCCCGCCACCTGATCATCCCCGACGTGGGCATGGCCGGGCAGAAGCGGCTGAAGAACGCCAAGGTGCTGTGCGTCGGCGCCGGCGGCCTGGGCTCGCCCGCGCTGATGTACCTGGCCGCGGCCGGTGTCGGCACGCTGGGCATCGTCGAGTTCGACGTGGTCGACGAGTCGAACCTGCAGCGCCAGATCATCCACGGCCAGTCGGACGTGGGCCGCTCCAAGGCGGAGTCGGCGCGGGACTCGGTCAAGGAGATCAACCCCTACGTCGACGTGATCCTCCACGAGGAGCGCCTCGACAACTCCAACGTCATGGAGATCTTCGCCGGCTACGACCTGATCGTGGACGGCACCGACAACTTCGCCACCCGCTACCTGGTGAACGACGCCGCGGTGCTGCTCGGCAAGCCGTACGTGTGGGGCTCGATCTACCGCTTCGACGGCCAGGCCAGCGTGTTCTGGGCCGAGCACGGCCCCTGCTACCGCTGCCTCTACCCGGAGGCCCCGCCGGCGGGCATGGTCCCCTCCTGCGCCGAGGGCGGCGTGCTGGGCGTGCTGTGCGCGTCCATCGGCTCGATCCAGGTCACCGAGGCGATCAAGCTGCTGGCCGGCGTGGGCGACCCGCTGGTCGGCCGGCTGATGATCTACGACGCCCTGGAGATGAACTACCGCCAGGTGAAGGTCCGCAAGGACCCGGACTGCGCCGTCTGCTCCGAGCACCCGACGGTCACCGAGCTGATCGACTACGAGGCCTTCTGCGGCGTCGTGTCGGAGGAGGCGCAGGCCGCCGCCGCGGGCTCGACCGTCACCTCGGCGCAGCTCAAGCAGTGGCAGGACGACAAGGAGGACATCTTCCTGATCGACGTCCGCGAGCCCGGCGAGTACGAGATCGTCAACATCCCCGGCGCGGTGCTGATCCCGAAGAACGAGTTCCTCATGGGCGACGCCCTGGAGAAGCTGCCGCAGGACCGCAAGATCGTGCTGCACTGCAAGTCGGGCGTGCGCTCGGCCGAGGTGCTGGCCGTGGTCAAGGCGGCCGGCTTCGCCAACGCCGTCCACCTGGGCGGCGGCGTGCTCGGCTGGGTCAACCAGATCGAGCCGCACAAGCCGGTCTACTAGGACGCCGGAACGTAGACGCCGGAACGTACCGGAAGGGGGCCCCCCCGCGGGGCCCCCCCCGGCACCCGGGGGCGGGAGGGCGCGCCCCCGCCGCGCCCGCCGGGGGGGGGGGGGGTGTCACCACAAGCCCC
>NZ_JBHWIJ010000161.1:1615-18619 GCF_042732255.1 Kitasatospora sp. NPDC059803
TCCCTCGGGGGCGCGGGCGCTCTCGTTCGAACACACCACCACCCCCCCACCCCCTCCCAACCCTCCACCCCGAAACCTCCCCCCCCCCCCCCCCCGCCCCGCCCCCCCCGGGGCGCCCCCTTCCGCGTATCCGGTGGACGTCAGAGCGCGCCGCGGCGCTGCAGCATGTTGTAGGAGATCCAGCCCGGCAGCACCGGCAGCCAGAAGGTGAGCGCCCGGTAGAGGAAGACCGCCGGGGTGGCGACCGCCGGCGACACGTCCGCGACCGTCAGGGCGCCGATCAGGGCGACCTCGACCGGGCCGATGCCGCCCGGGGTGGGGATCGCCGAGCCGGCCGCGTTGGCGGTCAGGAAGACCACCGCGACCGCCGAGAAGCTGACGTCGCCGCCGAAGGCCTGCACCGAGGCGTCCAGGCAGGCGGTGAAGGACAGGGTCAGCAGCAGGATGCCGCCGAAGCCGGTGACCAGCTTGCTGGGCGTCTGCATCAGGTCGAGCATCCGCGGCACCACGCCGAAGAACAGCGAGCGCAGCCGGCCCAGGACGAACCGGCGCAGTGGCGCGACCGCCGCCACCACCAGGGCGAGCACGGCGGCGGTCAGCACGCCGATGATCACCGCGCGGGAGGCGGACAGGTCGCCGTTGGTCTGGCTGCCGGTGATCAGGCCGAAGCTGAACAGCAGCAGCAGGTGCCCGGCCAGGCCGGCCAGCTGGGAGGCGCCGACCGAGGCCACCGCCTGGCCGGAGCGGATCCCGGCCTTCTGTAGGTAGCGGGTGTTGAGCGCGATGCCGCCGATCGCGGCGGGCGCGACCAGCTTGACGAAGGAGCCGGCCAGCTGGGCCGCGACGGTGCGCCGGAACGGCAGCTTCTCCGGGACGAAGCCGGTCAGGCTCATCGCGGCGGCGACGTAGCTGAACGCGGCCGCCAGCAGGGCCGCCGCCGCCCAGACCCAGTCCATCTGGGAGAGCTTGAGCTGGGCCGGCTTGATGGTGGTCAGCGCCAGGTAGGCGGCGAAGGTGAGCGCGATCACCATGATCAGGCTCTTCGGCTTCAGCCGCTCCAGCTTGGCCGGCTCCATCGGTGCCTCGGGGGCGATCTGGAGGATCTGGCCGCGGATGCGGCTCAGCAGGTCCTCGCCGGCCACCGCGATGTCCTCCTCGGCCTGCTGCTGGGTGCGCTCGCCGGCCGCGACCTGCTCCAGCGCCCTGGCCCGGGCGACGGTCTTGCGCTCCTTGGTGAGCCGCGAGAGGTCGACCCTGGTGGAGCGGCTCATCCCGACCGGCTGGAGCAGCGGCAGCGCCTGGGCGACCCGGTCGGCGCCGAGCACCGCGTTGGCGGTGGCGACGGCCCGCTCCGGGCCGATCCGCAGCGCGAAGGTGGTGACCAGCTGGGCGACGTCGATGCGCAGCGTCAGGTCGGTGGCGGCGATGTCGCCGCCGGAGAGGTTGACCAGGCAGGCCGTCCTCTCGTCCACCACCAGCAGCGACTCGCCGGTCAGCCGGCGGTGGGCGATCCGGCGCTCGTGCAGGGCCGCCACCGACTCCCAGAGCGAGGCCATCACCTGGTCGGTGACCTCCTCGTCGGAGAGCTCGTCCAGGATGCGGCCCTCGACCTTGCCGTAGACCAGGATCGCGGCGTCCGGACCCAGCTCGGAGGTGGCGACCAGCTGCGGCGCGCGGGCGCCCGAGGCGGCCGCCGCGTAGGCGATCAGGGCCTCCTGCTCCAGCGCCTGGCGCAGCGACTGCGGGCTGCGGCGCACCGCCACCGAGCGCAGCCGCAGCCGCCGCCAGGCCCGGTAGAAGAAGCCGGAGGCCTGCTGCTCGCGGTCGATGATGTGGACGTCCAGCGGCGGGCCGCTCTGCTGGGTGACGTAGTAGCGGCGGGTGCCGCCGGGTGCGTCCGGGGCGCGGTGGGCGCTCTCCGGGGTGAAGCCGACCTTGCGCAGGCCGATCATCAGGTGCTGGCCGGTGGGCCGGATGTTCGGGGAGCCGATCGCGTACAGCGTGCCGTACGCGACGGACCAGCCGATCAGGACGGTGAGCAGCAGCGACAGCGGGGTGGTGTAGCCGCCGAGCAGTTCGGTGATCCCGCTGAAGACCACCACCACCCACAGGGCGACCCGCCACCGGGGGCGGCTCGACATGCCGACCGCGGTCATGTAGGCGATCACCGGGGCGAGGTAGCCGTGCACCGGGTCGGTGAGGGTGCCGTTGCTGTCCATCGGCAGCCTGGTCAGCGCGTCCCGGATGTGGTCGGAGGCGCCTTCGGCCACCCACCAGTCGATGCCCAGTGAGACGCCGTAGGCGAGCACCGAGGCGAGCACGCCGTCGGCGACCCGCAGGCCGTCGCGTTTGATCAGCCGCTCGACCGCGAAGGCCAGCGGTACGGCGAGCACCGCGACGCTGGAGAGCAGGCCGGTGATCGTGGAGAGCACCGCGGAGAAGTGCGGCGCGTTGGTGGCGATGTCCTGTTCGATGCCGGTGGTGGTCGAGGTGGCGATGCCCGCCAGCACGAAGACGGCGACTATGCCGAGGACGCCGGCCAGGAAGCGGATCAGGTCGGACGGGCGGTGCGCCCGGGCGGCGAGCAGGGGCTCGTCGACGTCCAGGTGCGGGGTGTCGCCCAGCGGGTCGTGGTAGTCGGGCAGCGGGCGCCGGGCCGGCGGCGCGGCGGCGGCCGGATCCCCGGGGGCTTCGGCGGCCGGTTCCCCGGGGGCTTCGGCGGGTTCGGCGGGTTCTTCGGAGGCCTCGGCGGGCGCGGGGGTCTTGATCGTCAGGTCCTTGATCAGGGAGACTTCCGGTGTCGGCCCGGTCGCGGGCCCACCACCGGGAGCCGAGGGCACGGCGGCGGCGGACTCGTCGGAGTCCTCGTCCACACCCACGTCAGCCGTCCCGGTCATCTGGTCTTGTCCTCGTATCACCACTCACCGCCCCGAAGATGGTGGCATGCCTCGGCGCCCCGTGCTGGACAGGGGCCGGATCGGGCGCGGCGGATCGTTCGTACGGGGCCGCGGGTGCGCCCCCGTGAGGAAGAATGCCGCAGGTGACGGACGTAACAGACGACGGCCTCCCGGACACCCTGCCACCCTTCGCCGAACTGGTGCTCGACCTGACCGAGCGGATTCCACCCGGCAGGGTGATGACCTACGGGGACGTTGCCGAGTACCTCGGCCAGGGCGGCCCCCGGCAGGTCGGCCGGGTGATGGCCCTGTACGGCGGCTCGGTCCCCTGGTGGCGGGTCATCCGCGCCGACGGCCGCTTCCTGCCCGGACACGAGCACCGCGCCCTCGCCCACTACGGCGAGGAGGGCACCCCGCTGCGCGAACTCGCCGACCCGCCCCGGGTCGACCTGCGGCGGGCCCGCTGGGACGGGCGGGAGCCGGGCGGCGAGCAATGAGGTCGCCGCAAAATGGGGATGCCGCGGACCGGGGGATGCCGCGAAACGGCCGCGCGGACGGGAATGACGGGGCAGGATCGTAGGCTCGATACGGGCGGGCCCCGGCGGGCCCGCCCGGCCACGCCTCCAGCACAACCCCAGGATCCGCCTCCGTGAGTTCCCCGTACCGGCTCGTGCGCAGCCCGCTCGTCCAGCCCGCCCCACCCGTGCTGGACGAGTACCAGCGCGCCGTGGTCGAGCACGGCGGCGGGCCGCTGCTGGTGCTCGCCGGCCCCGGGACGGGCAAGACCACCACCCTGGTCGAGGCCGTCGCCCGGCGGATCGAGCACGGCACCGACCCCGAGCGCATCCTCGTCCTCACCTTCAGCCGCAAGGCCGCGACGGAACTGCGCGACCGGATGTCCGCCCGGCTCGGCTCCTCCTCGGCCGCCCCCCAGGCCACCACCTTCCACTCCTTCAGCTACGCCCTGCTGCGCGCCCACCAGGACCCGCAGGACTACGCCGAACCGCTGCGGCTGCTCTCCGGCCCCGAGCAGGACGTCATGGTCCGCGAACTGCTGGCCGGCGGCGCCGAGGACGCGAAACTCGGCAGCTCCCGGATCCACTGGCCGCTCGACCTGCGGGCCTGCCTGACCACCCGCGGCTTCGCCGACGAGGTCCGCGCCGTCCTCGCCCGCAGCCGCGAGCTGGGCCTGGGCGAAGCCGAACTGGAGCGCTTCGCCCAGGGCGTCCAGCGCCCCGACTGGGCCGCCGCCGCGCACTTCCTCGCCGACTACCTCGACGTGCTCGACCTGCGCGGCGTCCTCGACTACGCCGAACTCGTCCACCGGGCCGTCCTGCTCGCCGAACGCCCCGAGGTCGCCGAACAACTGCGGCGGCGCTACGAGGTGGTGTTCGTCGACGAGTACCAGGACACCGACCCCTCCCAGGTCCGGCTGCTGCGCCAGCTGGCCGGCGGCGGCCGCGAACTCGTCGCGGTCGGCGACCCCGACCAGTCGATCTACGCCTTCCGCGGCGCCGACATCAACGGCATCCTCGACTTCCCGCAGACCTTCCGCCGGGCCGACGGCGAACCCGCAGACGTCAAGGTGCTGCGCGTCTCCCGCCGCTCCGGGGCCGTCCTGCTCGCCGCCTCCCGGGAGCTCGCCCGGCGGATGCCGATGGGTCGGCTGCCCGCCGACAAGCTCGCCCAGCACCGCGCGCTGCTGCCCTCCCGCGAGGGCGGCCGGGCCGAGGTCTACACCTACCCCACCCCCGGCGCCGAACTCGACTCGATCGCCGACCTGCTGCGCCGCGCCCACCTGGAGGACGGCGTGCCCTGGGGCGAGATGGCCGTCCTGGTCCGGGCCGGCGCCCGCTCCATCCCCGGCGTACGGCGGGCGCTCAGCGCGGCCGGCGTCCCGCTGGAGATCGACGGCGACGACCTGCCGCTGCGCGAGGAGCCGGCCGTCGCCCACCTGCTGCTCGCCCTGCGGGTCTGCGCCGAGCAGGCCGCCCGCGACCGGCACGGCGACCCCGACACACCCGACCCGCTCACCACCGACCTGGCCCACGCCCTGCTCACCGGCCCGCTCGGCGGCCTCGACGGCTCCGACCTGCGCCGCCTCGGCCGCGCCCTGCGCGAGGAGGAACGCGCCGCCCTGCGCGCCGACGGGGACCCGGCCGCCCCCCGCCCGGCCGGCGACCTGCTGCGCGAGGCCCTCGCCGAACCCGAGCGGCTGATCGCCCTCGACCCCGCCCACGCCCGCCGGGCCCGCGACCTCGGCACCCTGCTGCGCAAGGTCCGCGAACGCCTGGCCGGCGGCTGCACCGCCGAGGAGGCGCTCTGGGAGCTGTGGGACGGCAGCCGCCGCTGGCGCGAACGCCTGGAACGGGCCGCCCTGCGCGGCGGCGCCGCCGGCCGCAACGCCGACCGCGACCTCGACGCGCTGTGCGCCCTGTTCGAGACCGCAGCCCGCGCCGAGGAGCAGGTCACCGGCCACCGCGGCGCCCTCGACCTGCTCGCCGAGCTCGACGCCCAGGACATCGCCGCCGACACCCTCACCGTCCGGGCCGTGCGCCCCGAGGCCGTCCGGCTGATGACCGCCCACCGCTCCAAGGGCCTGGAATGGCGCCTGGTCGTCGTCGCCGGCGTCCAGGACGGCCTCTGGCCCGACCTGCGCCGCCGCGGCTCCCTGCTGGAGGCCGACCGGATCGGCCGCGACGGCCTCGCCGAACCGCTCTCCCCGGGCGCCCTGCTCGGCGAGGAGCGCCGGCTCTTCTACGTCGCCGCGACCCGCGCCCGGGAACGGCTGATCGTCACCGCCGTCAAGGCCCCCGCCGACGACGGCGACGAGCCCTCCCGCTTCCTGCGCGAGCTCTACCGCGAGGACGTCGACCCGCGGACCGGCAAGGTCGTGCGCCGCACCCCGCCCGTCGTCGTCGAGGACGTCACCCACCGCCCGCGCCGCCCGCTGTCCGTCGCCGCACTGGTCGCCGAACTGCGGGCCGTCACCGTCGACCCGGCCCGCTCGCCCGAACTGCGCCGGGCCGCCGCCGAACGGCTCGCCCTGCTCGCCACCGCCACCGACGACGAGGGCCAGCCGCTGGTGCCCGCCGCCCGCCCCGACCGCTGGTGGGGCCTGGCCGACGCCACCGCCGCCCCCGACCCGCTGCGCAGCGCCGACCTGCCGGTGCGGCTGTCCGGCAGCGGCCTGGAACAACTGGAGAACTGCTCGCTGCAGTGGTTCCTGGACAAGGAGGTCAAGGCCCGCGCAGCCGGCTCCGCCGCCCAGGGCTTCGGCAACGTCGTGCACGCGCTCGCCGACGAGGTCGGCTCCGGGCGCACCCCCGCCGACCTCGCCGTCCTGATGGAACGCCTGGACACCGTCTGGGACGCGCTGGCCTTCGACGCGCCCTGGAAGTCCCACCAGGAGAAGACCCAGGCCCGCGCCGCCCTGGAGCGCTTCCTCAACTGGCACGTGCTGGAACGCGGCCGCGACCTCGTCGCCACCGAGCACGGCTTCGACGTCACCCTCGACGCCGGCGGCGTCTCGGTGCGCATCCGCGGCTCGATGGACCGGGTCGAGAAGGACGCGGCCGGGCGCGCCTACGTCGTCGACTTCAAGACCGGCAAGCAGATCCCCACCGACAAGTCGCTGCCCGAGCACAAGCAGCTCGCCGTCTACCAGCTCGCCGTCCGCGCCGGGGCCCTCAACGAGCTGCCCGGCTTCGCCGACCGCCCCCCGGCCACCGGCGGCGCCGAACTCGTCCACCTGCGCGAGCCCGCCGCCAAGGCCGCCCAGGACGCCCCCAAGGTGCAGCGGCAGGACCCGCCGGAGGGCGAGCCGTGGATCGAGAACCTGCTCGCCGACGCGGCCGGCCGGGTCCTCGCCGAGCGCTTCGTCCCGCAGACCGGCGGCGGCTGCGACCGCTGCACCTTCCGCCGCAGCTGCTCCGCCCAGCGGGACGGGGCGCAACTCGTCGAGTGAAGGTTGTCCGCCGCTCCGGTTAACGTTGCGGGGTGACCGCCGTGCTCAGCCATCCCGACCAGCTCAAGGAGCTGCTGGGCATCCCGTTCAACCGGGAGCAGATGGCGGCCATCGGCGCCCCCCTGGAACCGGCCGTGATCGTGGCCGGCGCCGGCTCCGGCAAGACCACGGTGATGGCCGCCCGGGTGGTCTGGCTGGTCGGCTCCGGCGCCGTCCGGCCCGAGGAGGTGCTCGGCCTCACCTTCACCAACAAGGCCGCCGGCGAACTCGCCGAACGCGTGCGCACCGCCCTGCTGCGGGCCGGCGTCACCGGGCAGGACGGCGCGGAGCCGCTCGGCGAACCGGAGATCTCCACCTACCACGCCTTCGCCGGCCGGCTGCTCAAGGAGCACGGCCTGCGGATCGGCGTCGAACCCGACGTGCGGCTGCTCGCCGACGCCACCCGCTTCCAGCTCGCCGCCAAGGTGCTGCGCACCGCCCGCGGCCCGTTCCCCGCGCTCACCGGCACCTTCGCCAACCTCGTCGCCGACCTGATCGCCCTGGACGGCGAACTCGCCGAGCACCTGGTCGAGCCGGACACCCTGCGCGCCCACGACGAGGACCTGCTGGACACCCTCGCCACCGTCAAGCTCACCAACGACGACCTGCGGGCCGTCCCCGCCACCGCCCGGGCCCGGCTGGAGCTGCTGCGCCTGGTCGAGGACTACCGGCGCCGCAAGCACGCCGCCGGGCTGATGGACTTCGGCGACCAGATAGCCGCCGCCGCCCGGCTCGCCCAGCAGCGGCCCGAGGTCGGCGCGCTGCTCCGCGGCCAGTTCCGGGTCGTGCTGCTCGACGAGTACCAGGACACCTCGGTCGCCCAGCGGCTGATGCTGGCCGGCCTGTTCGGCGCCGGCCCCGGTCCCGGTCATCCTTTTGCCGGCCACCCCGTCACCGCCGTCGGCGACCCCTGCCAGGCGATCTACGGCTGGCGCGGCGCCTCCGTCGCCAACCTCGACGAGTTCCCCCGGCACTTCCCGAAGGCCGACGGCCGCCCCGCCGCCCGCTACGCGCTCAGCGAGAACCGCCGCAGCGGCGGCCGGCTGCTCGCCTTCGCCAACGAACTCGCCGCGCCGCTGCGGGCCATGCACGAGGGCGTCGAGGCGCTGCGCCCGGCCCCCGGCGCCGAGCAGGACGGCTACGTGCGGGCGGCGCTGCTGCCCACCCACGCCGAGGAGGTCGACTGGCTCGCCGACTCGATCGCCCACCTGGTGCGCACCGGCACCGCGCCCGGCCGGATCGCCGTGCTGTGCCGTGGCGGCGCGGCCTTCCCGGACATCCACGCCGCCCTGGTCGCCCGCGAGGTGCCGGTCGAGGTGGTGGGCCTGGGCGGGCTGCTGCAACTGCCCGAGGTGGCCGACCTGGTGGCGGTCTGCGAGGTGCTCCAGGACCCGACCGCCAACGCCGCGCTGGTGCGCCTGCTGATCGGCCCGCGCTGGCGGATCGGCCCGCGCGACCTCGCCCTGCTCGGGCGCCGGGCCGCCGACCTGGTGCGCACCGACCGGCCCGAGGGCGTGGAGGCGCTGACGGCGGCCGTCGCCGAGGCCGACCCCACCGAGGTGGTCTCGCTCGCCGACGCGGTGGAGACCTTCCTCGACGCGGAGCAGCCCGACGAACTGCCCTTCTCCGCCGAGGCCAGGGTCCGCCTGGCCCGCCTCGGCCAGGAGCTGCGCGACCTGCGGCGCTCGCTCGCCGACCCGCTGATGGACGTGCTGCACCGGGTGCTGGCCGTCACCGGCCTGGAGGTCGAACTCGCCGCCTCCCCGCAGGCGCTGGCCGCCCGGCGGCGCGAGACCCTGCACGCCTTCCTGGACGTCGCCGCCTCCTTCGCCGACCTCGACGGCGACCCCGGCCTGGCCGCCTTCCTCGGCTTCCTGCGCGCCGCCCAGGAGTACGAGCGCGGCCTGGACAGCAGCCTGCCCGGCGGCGAGGACACCGTGAAGGTGCTCACCGCGCACAAGTCCAAGGGCCTGGAGTGGGACGTCGTCGCCGTCCCCGGCCTGGTCAAGGGCTCGTTCCCGTCCACCACCTCGCGCGAGCGCTGGACCAGCAGCAAACGGGTGCTCCCGCACGCCCTGCGCGGCGACGCGGACACCCTGCCCGACGTGCGCGGCGGGTGGGACGGCAAGGCCATGACCGCGTTCAAGCGGCAGCTGGCCGAGCACTCCGGCACCGAGGAACTGCGCCTGGGCTACGTCGCGTTCACCCGCCCGCGCACGCTGCTGCTGGCCTCCGGGCACTGGTGGGGGCCCAGCCAGAAGACCGTCCGCGGCCCGTCCGCCTTCCTGGAGCAGCTGCGCGAGCACTGCGAGCGGCCCGGCGCCGGGGAGGTCGAGCACTGGGCCGAGCAGCCCGAGAAGGGCGCCGAGAACCCGGCGCTGGCCGATCCCGTCGAGCGCCCCTGGCCGCTGCCGCTGGACCCGGCCGCCCAGCTGGCCCGCCGCCGGGTCGCCGAGGTGGTGCACGCCCGGCTGGCCGGCGCGCCCGCCCCCGAACCCGAGCCGATGGCCGCCGAGGACCAGCGCCAGGCGGCCTCCTGGGACCGCGACCTCACCGCGCTGCTGGGCGAGTTGGAGCGCTCCCGGCGCACCGCCCGCGACGTGCCGCTGCCCGCCGCGCTGTCCGCCACCCAACTGCTGCGCCTGGCCGCCGACCCGGACGGCTTCGCGCGCGACCTGGCCCGGCCGATGCCGCGCCCGCCGCAGCCGGCCGCCCGGCGGGGCACCCGCTTCCACGCCTGGGTGCAGTCCCGGATCGAACCGCTGCTGCTGATCGAGCCGGGCGCGCTGCCCGGCGCCGACGACGACGGCATCGAGGACGAGCAGGACCTGGAGCGGTTCAAGGAGGCGTTCCTGCGCACCCCGTACGCCCAGCGCCGGCCGCACCGGGTGGAGGCGCCGTTCCAGCTGGTGCTCGGGGGGCGGGTGGTGCGCGGCCGGATCGACGCGGTATACCGGGACGGTGACGTGACGTCAGTAACCGGTGGCGCGTCACGCTACGAAGTGGTGGACTGGAAGACCCACCGCGAGGAGACCGCCGACCCGTTGCAGCTCGCGGTCTACCGGATCGCCTGGGCCGAGCAGGCGGGCGTTCCGCCGGAGCAGGTCACGGCTTCCTTCCTGTACGTCCGCAGCGGGCGGATCGTCCGTCCGACAGGACTTCCCGACCGAAAAGAGTTGGAACGGCTCCTGATCGGGAACAGTGAAGAATGAGTCACGCAGAGCATTCAAGTCATCACGGCAGCGCCCGAAACCTGTGCGCCATGCACGTTTCGTGCCTATTGTGGGGTCGGTAACCGGTCAACCCCCGTGCTCCGGCCGCCAGCGAGGCCCGCATTCCCTAACCCTCAGTCATCACCGCAGGTGCCCCCGGGCATCGGCGTCTTCTGCTGGAGTAACCGACGTTGAGCGCGACCGGATGGATCAGAGAGCGGTTCACCGGGCCGACCCCGGGACCCGCTCCGGGCACGACCGGCACCTGGCCGAGGACGGCGCTCGCGCTGCCCTTCATCGGCATGGCGCTGATCGTCGCCCTCGACTTCGTCAGCAACACCGAGGTGACGGTCGAACCGGCCCTCACCGCCGTCCCCGCGCTGGCCGCCGTGGTCAGCCACCGAACCTGGTACCCGCTCGCCATCGGCCTCTTCACCGAGGCGGTGGCCTTCCTGATGGCCTTCCGCAGCGACGCCCTCGACCAGTCCGTGCACGCCGCCAGCGTCTTCGCGATCCTGCTGGTCGCCCTGATCGGCTGGGTCAGCGCCACCCTTCGGCTGCGCCAGGAGCGGGCGCTGGCCGACGCCCAGCTCGTCGCCTCGATCGCCCGCCGGGTGTTGCTGCGGCCCGTTCCCGAGCGGGTCGGCACCGTCCAGGCGGCCGTCCACTACGAGGCCGCCGCCGCGCACGCCAGGATCGGCGGCGACCTGTACGAGGTGGTCAACACCCGGCACGGGGTGCGGGCCGTGGTCGGCGACGTCCGCGGCAAGGGCCTCGGCGCGGTCGAGACCGCCGCCGCCGTCCTCGGCGCCTTCCGCGAGGCCGCGCACCAGGAGCCCGCACTGGACCGGGTCGCCGGCTGGCTGGCCGTCAGCCTCGACCGGGCCCTGCACGAGAACGACCACCCGGGCGTGGAGGAGGAGTTCGTCACCCTGGTGCTGATCGGCGTCGGCGCGGACGGCACCGCGGAACTGGTCAACTGCGGCCACCCCTCGCCGCTGCTGCTGCGCGGCGGGGACGTCCGGCCGCTCGAACTCGCCGAGACCGTCCCGCCGCTGGGCGTCCTCGACCCGGCCGACGTCCGGCCGCCGGTGCACCGGGTGGCACTGCGGCCCGGCGACCGGGTCCTGCTGTTCACCGACGGGGTGATCGAGGCCCGCGACCGCTCCGGCGCCTTCTACCCGCTCGCCGAACGCCTCCCGCGCTGCGCCGACGGCCGCCCGGCGGACGTCCTGCAGCGCCTGCACGAGGACGTGGTGCGCCACGTCGGCCGCCAACTCGGCGACGACGCGGCCATGCTGCTCCTCCAGTATGCGCCGGCCCCCGCCGCCGGCCCCCAACTACCGCACCAGCACGGCATCCTGTCCCGCCAGCGCTGATCTAGAGCGAGACCTCCACCAGCAGCGGCCGGTGGTCCGACACCGCCGCGCGCGGCGCCGCCGCCGGGCCGACCGCGGCGCGCGGCACACCGACCGCCAGCACGTGGTCGAACTGCACCGCCGGGCGGTGCGAGGGGTACGTCGGGGTGCGGGCCAGGTCGTACCAGCCCTGCAGTCGGGGGCGGGGCTCGCGTACCCGGCGCCGGCGCGGCTCGGCCAGGGCCGGCCGGGCCCGCCGGGCCGCCCGCAGCTCCCGGACCCGTGCCCGGGGCGCGGTGCGCTCCAGTGCGGTCGCCCCGCCGAGGACGGTGCGCGGCACCGCGCCGACCAGGTTGAAGTCGCCCAGCACCAGGTACGGCTGCGGCAGGTCCGCGATCCACCGCCGGATGCCGGCCAGCTGTGCCATGTTCCACCCGGGGACGAAGGACAGGTGCGCCGCCACCACGGTGAACGGGCCGTGGTCGCCCTCCAGCACGGCCGCCAGCGCCGCCCGCGGCTCGTCCGGCACCGGGGTGAGCCCGCGCCGGCCGGCCACCCGCAGCGGCAGCCCGAACGGAGCCGGGGCGAACCGGCGGGCCCGCCAGTGCCGCACCGGCAGTCGGGTCAGCAGCGCGGTGCCGTACGAGGGCGGGGCGCCGTCGCCGACGTCGCCGGGCCCGTACACCCGCAGGCCGCCGGGCACGGAGGGCTCCGGCACCCAGCCCGCGACCGGCGCCGGGCGCCCGTGCAGGGCGGCGGCGAACCGCCAGTCGGCGGCCCCCATGGCTTTGGCGGCCACCGCGGCCTGGTCGGTGCCGCCGGAGCGGGACTGGTGGCGGTCCACCTCCTGCAGGGCCAGTACGTCGGCGTCCAGCGCGGCCACCGCCTCCGCCAGCGGCCCGCCGGCGTCGGCGGGGTAGGGCCGCGGGGCGCCGTCCGGGGCGAGCGGCTGACCGTGCAGCAGGTTGAAGGTGGCGATGCGCAACTGGCTCACACCGCACGACGGTACCCGCTCGCCGGGGGAGGGGGCGCGGCTTGAGCCTGTAGGGCATACCGGGTATACATACTGAGTATGTCCATCCGACACGGTCTGCTCGCCCTGCTCGACCAGGGCCCGCGCTACGGCTACCAACTGCGCACCGAGTTCGAGGCGCGCACCGGCGCCACCTGGCCGCTCAACGTCGGGCAGGTCTACACCACGCTGTCCCGACTGGAGCGGGACGGCCTGGTCGAGCCCGCCGGAGAGGACGACGAGGGCCACCAGTTCTACGCCGTCACCGAGGAGGGGCGCACCGAGCTGCGGGCCTGGTTCGACACCCCGGTGCCCCGGACCAACCCCCCGCGCGACGAACTGGCCATCAAGCTCGCCATGGCCGTCACCGTCCCCGGGGTGGACGTCTCCGCCGTCGTCCAGGGCCAGCGCCGCCACAGCATCAAGGCACTCCAGGACTACACCCGGCTCAAGGGCCGCGCGCTGGCCGGGGAGTCACGGCCCGGCATCGCGCCCTCCGCGAGCAACGACCTGGCCTGGCTGCTCGTCCTCGACCAGCTGATCTTCCAGACCGAGGCCGAGATCCGCTGGCTCGACCACTGCGAGACCCGGCTCCACCAGCACGCGGAGACCGAACAGGCCCGCGCCGCCGAAGCCGCCCGCGACGGCGGCGCCACGGCCGCCAGGCCCGCCCGCCGCCGCTCGCGCACCTGACCGCGTGCGCCTGACCGCGTGCGCCTGACCTCGCCCGCCGTAGCCCACGCACCCGACCCCGCCCGCCGCCGCTGACGCACCTGACCCCGGCGGCCCACCCGAACCATCGGCCCGGACCCGACGCCGAGCCCACCACCAGCACAAGGGGGGAACCATGTCCCACACCGACCCGGCCCGGCAGACGCCGGTACTGCACCTGGAAAACGTCACCCGAGTCCACGGCCAAGGCGCCGCGGAGGTCCAAGCCCTGCGCGGCATCGACCTCAAGGTCCACCCCGGCGAGTTCGTCGCCGTCATGGGCCCGTCCGGCTCCGGCAAGTCGACGCTCCTCACCCTCGCCGGCGGACTGGACACCCCGACCACCGGCCAGGTCCTCGTCGAGGGCGTCGCCCTCGGCGGGCTCAACCGCAAGCGGCTCGCCCAGGTCCGCCGCCGCTCCATCGGCTACGTCTTCCAGGACTACAACCTGATACCGGCCCTCACCGCCGGCGAGAACATCTCGCTGCCGCGCGAACTCGACGGCCTGTCCGCCCGCGCCGCCCGCCGCGAGGCGCTCGCCGCCCTGGAGGAGCTCGGCATCCCCGAGCTCGCCGACCGCTTCCCCGACGACATGTCCGGCGGCCAGCAGCAGCGCGTCGCCATCGCCCGCGCCCTCATCGGCGAGCGCCGCCTCGTCCTCGCCGACGAGCCCACCGGCGCCCTCGACTCCACCACCGGCGAGGCCGTCCTCGCCGTCCTGCGCGCCCGCTGCGACGCCGGCGCCGCCGCCATGATGGTCACCCACGAGGCCCGGCACGCCGCCTGGGCCGACCGCGTGGTCTTCCTGCGCGACGGCCGCATGGTCGACGAGAGCGTCAGCCAGGACGCCGCCAGCCTGCTCGTCAGCGCCGCCACCAACAGCATGAAGGTGGACGAGTGAAGCTCAGCGCCTGGCGGGTCGCCCTGCGCATCGCCCGCCGCGACGCCCTGCGGGCCAAGGGCCGCAGCGCCCTGGTCATCGCCATGGTCGCGCTGCCCGTCCTCGGCGTCACCGGCGCCGACGTGGTCTTCCGCAGCGCCGACCTCGAACCCGCCGAACACGTCGTGCGCGTCATGGGCCAGGCCGCCGGCGAACTGCAGATGGTCGAACGCGGCTCCACCGTCCTCCAGGCGCCCGACCCCGACAAGGGAATGACCACCAAGAGCGCCAAGGACGAGGCGAAGAACGGCGCCGCCCCCCAGTACACCCCCGCCCAGCAGCGCAGCCTCGACACCGAGCCCGCCGAACTGGCGAAGCAGTTGCTCCCGCCC
Organism: Kitasatospora sp. NPDC059803; assembly: GCF_042732255.1. Classification (NCBI taxonomy): domain Bacteria; kingdom Bacillati; phylum Actinomycetota; class Actinomycetes; order Kitasatosporales; family Streptomycetaceae; genus Kitasatospora; species Kitasatospora sp. NPDC059803. The sequence continues at coordinate 16,084 of NZ_JBHWIJ010000161.1, forward strand.
GGCGCCACCCTCGTACCCGAGCGGCAGGGCCCCTACATCGCCGCCGGCAGCTCCCAGGGCCTGCTCAGCACCGGGACCACCGAACTGGACCTCACCGACCCGGTCTGGAACGGCCGCGTCAACCTGGTCAAGGGCCGCGCCCCCGCCACCGACGGCGAAGCCGCCGTCACCCGGGACTTCCTCACCCGCTCCGGCCTCAAGATCGGCGACCGGACCGCCGTCCGCGGCCTGGAGGACAGCCCCTTCACCATCACCGGCGTCGTCGAGTACCCCGGTGAACTGACGGCCACCGAGATCATCGCCCGGCCCGGCACCCTGATCAGCAAGCTCGCCAAGCTCCCCGGCGCCGACCGCAGCCGCAACGCCGGCACCGACGCGCCCACCCGCTGGCTCGTCAAGCTCCCCGCCGGCGCCACCCTCGACTGGCCCAAGGTCACCGAACTGGGCGGCTACGGCTTCGCCCTCGCCTCCCGCGCCGTCCTGCTCGACCCGCCGGCCCGCGCCGACGTCCCCTACTACGTCGAGGCCGACAAGCGCGGCGGCCCCACCCCCGGCTACCTCGACCGCACCTCCGTCGTCATCCTCGCCACCGTCGTCGGCATGGCCCTGCTGGAGATCGTCCTCCTCGCGGGCCCCGCCTTCGCCGTCGGGGCCAGGCGCTCCCGGCGGCAGCTCGGCCTGCTCGCCGCCGGCGGCGGTGAGCGCGCCAACATCCGCGCCGTCGTCCTCGGCGGCGGCATCGTCCTCGGCGTCACCGGCGCCGTCGTCGGCCTCGGACTCGGCATCGGCCTGGTCGCCCTGCTGCGCACCCGGGCCGAGGAGTACGCCGGCCAGCGCTTCGGCCACTTCAACCTCCAGCCGCTCGACCTGCTCGGCGTGCTCCTGGTCGGCCTGGTCACCGGCCTGCTCGCCGCCGTCGTGCCCGCCGTCCAGGCCTCCCGCCAGGACGTCGTCGCCGCGCTCACCGGCCGCGACTCGCTCAAGCCCCCGAGCCGCAGGCTCGCCGTGGTCGGCCTGCTGATGCTCGGCGGCGGCTCCGCGCTCGCCCTGCTCGGCGCCACCAGCGGCTTCGCCAACCGCAGCCTGTCCGTCCTCGGCGGCTCGGCCGTCGCCGAACTCGGCATGGTCGCCCTGACGCCCTACCTGGTCGGCCTGTTCGGCCGGCTCGGCCGCTGGCTCTCGCTCGGCCCCCGGCTCGCCCTGCGCGACTCGGTGCGCCACCGCGGCCGCACCGCGCCCGCCGTCGCCGCCGTGATGGCCGCCGTCGCCGGCACCGTCGCGGTCAGCGTCTACCTCGCCAGCTACGACGAGGGGAACCGCCGCGAGTACACCGCCGCCGCCCCCTCCGGCGCCGTCCTGCTCGGCAGCGGCTGGCTGCCCGCCTCCGAGGGCAATCTGCTGCCGCAGATGCGCGACGCGGTGGAACGCAACATCCCCGCCCTCGGGCCGCGCGCCGACGTCCAGCGCGTCAACTACAAGGGCGACTGCGCCGACGGCGGCAGCCGCTGCGGCTACATCCAGGTCGCGCTGCCCGAGGAACTGCGCTGCCCCGCCCTCGACGACACCGAGCGCAGCACCAGCGAGACGGAGCGCATCCTCGGCACCGACCCGCGCTGCCAGGTCTCGGGCCACCGCGGCAACCAGTTCAGCAACCTCTCCGCGGGCGACGCCACCCTGCTGCACAACCTCTACGGCGTCACCGACCCGGCCGCCGGGCAGGCCCTCGCCGCCGGCAAGGCCGTGGTCTTCGACGCGCGCTACCTCAAGGACGGCAAGATCGCGGTCGAGCTGAACGATCCGATGGAGGAGACCGACGGGTCGTCCCACGGGCCGTCCCCCCGGAAGCGCGGCCACACCGAGATCTCCGTCGACGCCGTCCTCGCGTCCGCGGCGGTGCCGGCCAGCGGCCAGGCCGTGATCAGCCCCGACACCGCCACCCGGCTCGGCCTCACCACCGCCCCGACCGGCTCGGTCTGGCTGCCCGACAGCTCCCCCTCCGACGGCTCCCAGCAGAAGGCCAACGGGGCGCTGGCCAAGCTCACCGACCAGGAGGTCCTCTCGATCGAGCGCGGCTACCAGTCCAGGGCCGACCTGATCGGCCTCGGGCTGTCGATCTTCGCCGGCATCGTCGCCCTCGGCGCGGCCGGCATCGCCACCGGACTCGCCGCCGCCGACTCCCAGCGCGACCTGACCACCCTCGCGGCGGTCGGCGCCGAGCCCCGGATCCGGCGCACGCTGTCCGGCTTCCAGTGCGGGGTGATCGCCGCCATGGGCACCCTGCTCGGCACCGTCTGCGGGATCGTGCCGGCGGTGGCCCTGCGCAAGGTCCAGGGCGCGGCGGCCACCGTCCCCGGGATGCCCGCCGAGATGATCGCCAACAAGTCGGTCGTGGTCCTCCCGTGGCTCACCATCGGGTTCACCGTGGTGGCGCTGCCGCTGCTCGCGGCGGGCCTGGCCGCGCTGCTCACCCGCTCGCGGATCTCGCTGCTGCGCCGCTCCGGCTGAGGTCCGTGCACCCTCCCGTCACCCCCGTCCC